>JBFWYJ010000205.1:0-6111 GCA_050186555.1 Bacteroidia bacterium | reverse complement strand
GAACCGGAATGTCCTAATGGCGCTATTTATGAGAATGGTGCGGAATGGAGATACTCCGACAAAACGGGAGTAACCGGAAATTTTACTTCGAAAAGCGGAAATACCTCCGGCGCAGATGATAGTCACGCTGCCATTTCCAATGATTATTACTACATAGTACCTGATAAGTGTACAGAATGTACTGGCTTTCATGATGAACCTCAATGTGCATCCGTTTGTCCGGTTGATTGTTGTGTGCCTGATACTGATAATGCGGAATCGAGAGAGGACTTGCTTGCAAAGAAGGCAGTCTTACATCCTTAAATTTTTTGAAATGGAAACATTAAAAGATAAAATTTCCCTTCCCAAAAAAGTGGTAGAATCGGAGAGTGTAGTAGTTCGTTTTTCGGGCGATTCAGGTGATGGGATGCAGCTCACCAACATGCAATTTACTGATACAGCAGCACTGTTAGGTAATGATTTAAGTACATTCCCTGATTTTCCTTCTGAGATCAGGGCACCAATAGGTACCATTGCAGGCGTATCGGGCTTCCAGGTTCATTTTGGAAGCAAAGAAATTTTTACACCTGGTGATGAATATGATGTATTAGTTGCGATGAACGCCGCAGCATTAAAAGTTGATTTGCCACGGTTAAAAAAAGGCGGTGTTATTGTTGCCAATACAGCTGGTTTTGACAAAAAAAATATTGGTTTGGCTCAATACCCTGCTGGAGCGAATCCTTTAGAGGATAACTCTTTGGATAATTTTATTGTTCATAAAATTGACATTACAAAACACACAAAAGAATGTTTAAGCGGCACGGGTTTAGGAACTAAAGAAATAGAACGATCCAAAAACATGTTTGTGTTAGGATTGCTCTTCTGGATGTTTGATAAGACAATGGACTCAACAATAAAATTTATTGAAGAGAAGTTCGCAAAAAAACCAGAGATCGCTGATGCGAATATTAAAACATTAAAAGCCGGATGGGATTATGGTGAAAATACAGAAATTTTTAATACCCGTTTTAAAGTAAATGCAGCACAACTACCAAAAGGTATTTACAGAAATATTACCGGGAACCATGCTGCTGCAATTGGTTTGGTAGCAGCGGCAGAAAAATCAGGTTTGCCTCTTTTTTTAGGATCTTATCCTATAACTCCTGCTACTGATATCCTCCATGAATTGTCAAAATACAAAGCAAATGGGGTTAAAACATTTCAGGCAGAAGATGAGATTGCAGGCGTATGCTCTGCGATAGGAGCTTCTTATGCCGGAAGTTTGGCTGTAACAACAACATCAGGGCCTGGTATGGCTTTAAAAACGGAGGCTCTTGGATTGGCTACAATCCTTGAAATTCCTTTAGTGATTATAAATGTTCAGCGTGGCGGTCCTTCAACGGGGCTTCCAACAAAAACAGAGCAGGCGGATTTGCTAATGGCCATGCATGGAAGACATGGTGAAGCTCCGCTTCCGGTGTTGGCCGCGGCCTCTCCTTCAGATTGTTTTAATACAGCATATGAGGCCTGCAGAATTGCTATTGAACACATGACGCCTGTAATTGTTTTAAGTGACGGATATATTGCCAATGGTTCAGAACCCTGGCGCTTTCCGACTGAAGACAAGTTAAAACCTATTGAAATAAAATTTATTGATAAGCCCAATGGAGATGCAGATAAATTATTGCCATATAAAAGAAATGAAAAATTAGTCCGTCCCTGGATTAAACCGGGAACAAAGGGTTTAGAGCACCGTATTGGAGGATTAGAAAAACAGGATGAAACAGGAAATGTTTCGTATGACTCACTCAATCATGAAAAAATGGTTCGATTGAGAGAAGCAAAAATAGAAAAAATTGCCGATTATATTCCTCTCGCAAAACCCGATAGCGGAAAAGAAAAAGCAAAACTCCTTGTATTAGGTTGGGGTTCTACCTACGGTTCCATAAAAACTGCCGTCAGGGAATCCATTTATGAAGGATATGATGTTGCACACATTCATTTGCATTTCATAAATCCCTTCCCTAAAAACTTAGGAGAATTATTGAAAGGCTATGATAAAATTATAATTCCTGAAATGAATAGTGGACAATTATTACAACTGATCAGGGCCAAGTATTTAGTTCCTGCTTTGGGTTTATCTAAAGTGCAGGGATTACCTTTTACTACTACCGAATTAAAAGCAAAAATTGTTGAGCTGTTAAAATGATAAGAGAGATGGATGCAACTATAGAGCAGGAACATAAACTGAGCGCGAAAGATTTTTCGTCAGATCAGGATGTAAAGTGGTGTCCAGGATGCGGAGACTATTCCATATTAAAACAAGTCCAAACAGTTTTTCCAGACCTGGGTATACCCAAAGAAAAATTTGTATTTATTTCAGGAATCGGTTGCTCTTCACGGTTTACTTATTATATGGATACTTATGGCATGCACAGCATTCACGGGCGTGCATTGGCTATTGCAGAAGGTGTAAAAGCGGCTAATCCTGATTTAAGTGTATGGGTAATTTCAGGGGATGGTGATGCATTGTCAATTGGTGGCAATCACTTTATTCATGCCATGAGAAAAAATTTCAACCTGAATTATTTAGTATTCAACAATCAGATTTACAGTTTAACCAAAGGACAATATTCTCCAACATCCGAAAAAGGAAAAGTAACAAAAACCACCCCGTATGGTTCTATTGAAGAACCTTTTAATCCGTCCGAATTGGCTTTAGGGGCCAAGGCCTCATTCGTTTCCCGGACACTTGACCGTGATCCTAAGCATATGCAAGCAATGTTAAAAAGAGCGAATGAATTTAAAGGAACATCGTTTGTTGAAGTGTATCAAAATTGTCCGGTGTTTAATGACGAGGCATTTTTTGTTTTCTCAGATAAGGAAACAAAAAAGGAGAAAGCCATTTTTATTGAACATGGCAAGCCTCTCATTTTTGGAAATAACGATGAGAGAGGAATAAGCCTTGACGGCTTAACACCTAAAATCGTAAATATGAAAGAAGATAATATTTCTGCAAATGATTTGTGGATTCACGATGAGAGGGATAAAACAAAAGCAAATTTACTTTCCCGTTTTTTCGATACGACTTTTGATAATGAATATTTTCCGCGCCCTTTTGGTGTGATCTATGCAAAGGAGCGTATGGTATATGAGGAGGAAATGGCAAATCAAATAAAAAGTGTAAACGAAAAAAGAGGAAAAATTCCTTTAAGCAAAATATTATCCGGTGATAAAACGTGGCAAATACTATAGACAAGATCGGTATGAAGGACCCAATAAAAGTATTGTTTGAAGAGCATGAGATTATCCTATCTGCTATTGAGGTTGCAAAACAGACAGATAAACTTCTTGCAAAAGATGAAATAGCCTACCAAAAAATAGTCCGGCAGTTAATTCATTTTTTCAGGGTTTATGCAGATCAGTTTCATCACTATAAAGAAGAAAAAATTCTTTTTCCGGAGATGAATAAAAAGAATGAACTATTGGAAGATGGAGTGATAAAGGAAATGTTTGAACATCATGAGGACTTTCGTAACATGATAAAAAGCATCGAAAATTTTCTTGAAAAAAAGGAATACATGAGAGCACAACAGCAACTTCATATTTATATAGAAGTCTTGCTGGATCATATTGCTGTTGAAAATGACGAGGTGTTTCAAATGGCAGAAACTCTTTTTGACAAGGATGAACTTGAAAAAATATACTTCCGGTTTAATGATTGTGACCGTGAAATTGGAGAGCAGAAGAAAATGGAGTTAATAAATAATTTGAACGATATAAACGCAACTCTGGTATAAACTAAAATATACTATATGACACCAAATAGGGAACAAATAAAACTAGTGATTACGGAAGACATGATGTTCAGAGCCCCCTTATGGGCTTTATTGATAATGGCATTATGGGGCACGATATGCTTTGCAATGATTTGGACATTATTGAACCTAGTTAAACCCTCTATTGATCGAAGAATTGAGGAAGCAAAAACATCAACTTTAATAATTAGCCCTGAGAGGCGTTCAAATAACTGAAACTATAGATGATTACTTTATGTGGAAGGAAACTAAAAATGACAGAAAGGAAATAAACGGAAAAGTCTTCTCTGGAGTAATTATGCTCACAGGAATTTTTCTTTTATTAGCAGTATTCTTCTTTCTCGCAGTCTGGGGATTAATGGAACTGAATGCATATTTTAAAATTAGAAATCAATGATATGAATAATTTAATAAAATAATTATGAGGAAATCTCAAATCTTGATGACAACGTTTGTCACGGCAATTGTTGTATTAGTAGTTGGATTGTCAGGTATTAATATATATGCTGCATTAACAAATGTGGCGGATACATCCTCTTCCTTTTGGAACTGGAATTACCCTGTGTTCTTGCTTTTAATGGTAGTTGTGGGCTTACTGATAATTTGCATTAGGATGCTTATCAGTATATCCCGCTTATCAAAAAAATTAAAAATGAGCTGAAAAAAATAATTGTAATTATGAAATAATATTTCTCCTGGAAGGCAAAAAAGCTGATAAAGTCCCATTACTAGGAACAATTGATGTCTGATATCGGGGTTTATTTTTATAAAATGTAAAAACTTTGCTATTAAGATTTCTATCCCAATATTTTCAAATCTTTTCCCGGCTGCTGATTATTTTTTTATCATTTATTTTAGTTTATCATATTATTTCCTTCTATAGCTTTCAAACCGATCTTGACTTTTTTCGGGAACGAGAACGAAATTTACATAATTCCGTTTGGCGGATAGCAGTTTACCTGCATGTTACTGGAGGAATGCTATGTCTCCTATCTGCCATCCCTACTTTTATTCCGTTTGTTCTTCGCCACTATCCATATCTCCATAATATTATGGGAAGAATTTATGTGATCGTAGTCCTTGGAGTATTAGTACCGACAGGTCTTTATATGTCTTTTTTTTCAGATGCTACAAAGTACTTAGGAGCTTGGGCAGAGATTCGCTTTCTTCTTTTGGGAGTAGCCCTTTTTTACACTACCTGGAAAGCCTATGTGCTTATTAAAAAAAGAGAAATCATTGCCCATTGCCATTGGATGATTCGCTCATATGCCCTTGCATTGGTTACACTAACTTTCAGAACTATGGCAGTTATTAACTCATGGCTTTTTCATTTTGAAAGCAGCCGAAATGTTTTTTTTTCCTTATGGGCAAGTCTAATACTTAATATTCTGGTTGCTGAGGTGGTGATAAAATGGAAAAGCCGGTTTTGTTGACAGTTTGTATTAGGCTTAATTTATTCTGATACTCTCTATGATACCGATCACCAATTATATCAATTGAAGATTTATTTATAAAAATTTTATTAAAAAAAATAATATGGCAAACGACAATTTCCAGGCACACGATTATTATAATGTAGATGAATTATTAAGTGATGAACATAAGCTTATTCGGGATACAACCCGTGCCTGGGTAAAAAAAGAGGTTTCCCCGATAATAGAAGAGGCTTGTCAAAAAAGTGAATTCCCTAAACATTTAATAAAAGGGTTAGCTGAAATTGGAGCATTCGGGCCATATATACCGCACGAATACGGCGGAGCAGGGCTTGATCAGATATCCTATGGGTTGATTATGCAGGAATTAGAAAGAGGTGACTCTGGCATTAGATCTACAGCTTCCGTACAAAGTTCATTGGTAATGTTCCCCATTTATACTTTCGGATCTGAAGAACAAAAGAAAAGATACTTGCCCAAACTTGCAAAAGGTGAATGGATGGGATGCTTTGGTCTTACTGAACCTGATCATGGATCTAATCCTTCAGGAATGCTGTCAAACATAAAAGACAAAGGAGATCATTATTTATTGAATGGTTCAAAAATGTGGATATCCAACGCGCCATTTGCCGATGTTGCGGTAGTGTGGGCAAAAGATGAGGCAGGCGATATCAGGGGATTGGTTCTTGAAAGAGGAATGAAGGGTTTTACTACACCTGAAACGCACGGCAAATGGTCGCTGCGTGCAAGCGCTACAGGCGAATTGGTATTCGACAATGTAAAAGTTCCAAAAGAAAATATTTTTCCAGAAGTAAAAGGACTAAAAGGTCCATTGAGTTGTTTAAACTCCGCACGCTACGGAATATCCTGGGGAGCCATTG
>JBFWYJ010000204.1:0-6136 GCA_050186555.1 Bacteroidia bacterium | reverse complement strand
ATTGGTGAACATTCAACATTTGAAGGACACAAAAACAAATTAGCTTGTTTATAAGCCGCTACAGTAAATTCTCTTGAGTAGAAATTGAAAATGATTTTCTTTTTACCAAAGCATTTATTCCAAAAATATTTGAAGAAAAGTACCGGTTGTTTTTTCGGAGATATTCTAAAATACTGATAATTATTTCCTATCATTAGTAAAACAACATTTTCTGTCTTTATATTCAAAAACATTTCAATTGCTTCTTTATGTCCCTTCCACCCTGTATAAGAACCAACGAGCAACAGGATGAAGTCACTTTCCTTTAAACCTAATTCCTTTCGGATATTTATCTTATCCTCCGCTAAAAACTCATCTTCTGCTGCCCCGTTTGGAATAAGGGTCAAATTTTTAACGCCGTTGTCTCTGGCGTAATTAATATCACGATAATCATCACTTAAATAAACATTCATGTCATAATGATGAATGAATTGCTTCATGTCCTCGTAGTATTTCTTAAACGTTGGCCAATACAATCCTGAATAACCGGTTGGTACCGAAACTTTCTTTAACGCAATCTTTTGAAGGATTGGAAGTGCTAAGTTGGTTGCCCACTGTTGAGCGGCAAAGAAAGTAATAACATCACCTTTTAATTCTAATAAAAAAGAAATATATCGGTGATCTTCAGGTTTAACGGGAATAATTGGATTACCATCTATTGCAAACTCAATTATCTTGACCCCATTAAGTTCTTTAAATTCTCTTTTATCATGTTTTCTGGTTAACACGGTCACTTCATGACCAAGTTTGACTAAACGCTCGGAAAGCTGTTTAACCACTTCCTGCATGCCACCAACTGCAGGGTAATATGATTCTACACAATGATAGATTTTCATTTTTACTTTCTATAAACTAAAGTCATACCCGGTAAACCACCAATAGTTGAAATTTTCTTGTATTCATCTTTGTAGCTTGATAAAACCTCGTTAATGGCTTTAAACGGGCCTATGTTATATTTCGATTCTTCAGTTTGATAAAACGTATCGTGCAATAAAACTTTCGCATTTGGAACTGCTTTCAAAATTGCCTCTAATTCCTTTTTAACTGATTCATAGGAATGATCTCCATCAACAAAAAACAATGCTTTATCATATGCATTCTTTTCTTTAATGATTTCCAGTGACTTTTGGATACCATCCGCTTGATGCAGTGTTACTCGTTTCAAGCCTTTCACCATAATGCCTCTATTCTTTTGAGGATGTTCATTATGAAAAACATCATCCGGTAAATCAATTGAATGTATTTCAGACTTTATTTTGAATGTCTCTGTAATTTCATAAAATATTCTTGCTGATTTTCCAATATTTGTTCCCCATTCAAAAATATACTCCGGTTTAAAATAAGACACCGCGGACGCCATCAACATTAACTCATTTAACGGAAATGGGTGATATCCAACAATTGGTACTAATTTTTGTACCACAAATTCAGAAATCAACCAATTATTGACCTCAAATTCTTTACCCTCATGGTTAACTGTCGGTAAATCAAAAGAACGTTTATCTCCAAAAAGTCGCTTTATCATATAATTTAAATTATGCTTAATACAGGTTCTTTACCTGTTAGTTTGTTCTTGAATTTACAATAAAATCTCTTAAATATTCCATTCGAACTATTTGCGATTATCAACTGATTATGTCGATAAGTAAGAATAGCTGTATAATCCTTTTCTCTTCTTTCTATTTGCGGAACTGAAGATGGATAGAGCTTTCCTAACTTCATTTTTATTGTAGATACTATTTGGAGTATTTCGGGCAATGTACAACCGGAATAAATTTCTCCTTTCAAATGATAAACAGCAGCTAAATCAGAAATTTCAGGTGATTGTTTGGCAAGAAATTGTTCGAAATTTGCCAAGGATTGTTTAAATAAATTATCTGAATAAAACACAAAATTTTTAGACATGCCTGAGGCATGGTGACGGTAATCAATCAAAACCTCTTTTAAGTTGGCAACTTCGCCTTCTTCTGCCAATCTCGACCACAATTTGTAATCTTCATAAAGTCCTTTGGTTTCGTCATACCCTCCGATTGACTTAACCAAATCCGTTTTAAATATCACCGAACTGTGTACAAAAGGATTATTAAATAACAAGTCAAACTTCAGTATCGAAGAGAGATGAGGATGTTGATGAAAAGTATTATTCAATTTTGTATCATCACTTATTATTCTGGCCCATGTTCCAAGCAAAACAACTTCCTTATTTGATTCTAAATAATCAACTTGTTTTTCAAGTCTCTCAGGATACGAAATATCATCTTGATCTTGTCTTGCGATATATTTGCCTTTTGCTTTGGAAATACCAACATTTAAGGTTGCTGCTAATCCCTTATTAGCTTGATCAATTAATACAATTCTTGAGTCATCAAATGTTTTTATAGTCTCCAACGAATTATCCGTTGAGCCGTCATTAATGATAATGAACTCGAAATCTCTAAAAGTTTGATTTAATATTGAATCAATCGCATCCTTTAAATAACTACCTGCATTATAAACAGGCAAAATCACACTAATTATCGGAGCGCTACTTTCCAAGTTATTTAAAAATTCTTTTAATTCTGTTCTTAAAATTCTGCCAAGGGCTTGGCAAACCTTTATACTTCACCCTTATTGTTAATGCTTTAAATTCCTTTTTCTGTTCTGTAGTTAAGCTTGCTTTGCTCTTTTTTAACCAAGATTTAAAGTCTTTCGTGATTAAATCATAAACAGTCCAACTGTCTACTTGCAAATTTGATCGTATAGAAACCGATGCATTGTCGTTATAACCTACCAGAGGTTCTGATATATAACGCAAATCATTTTTAGTTGCCAATCGCATCCAAAGAGCAAAATCTTCCAGTGCAACCAAATGCTTTTCGATTGGGAAAAGCGAGGTGTTTAATAATAAATTCTTTTCCACAAGTACCGAACTACAAATCACAGAATTCTGACGCATTAAATGAACCAAGTCGATAGTTTTACCTTCAAAATTTAAATACGCACCATGATTTTTACCTTCAATGATTCTATCAGCATTAGTACAAACAAATTTGCAGCCATGCTTTCTGATTTGAGCAACTTGCAATTCTAATTTTTTCTCATACCAAATATCGTCACTATCCAAAAACGCAATCCAATTGCCTGTACTTTTCTCAATACCAACATTTCTAGGAATAGCCGGTCCACCATTCTTTCCGCACGGAATCCATTTAATCATCGGCACAAACAAAGCCAAAACAGCTTCTTGACTTCCATCGTTAGAGCCATCATCACAAATTAATATTTCGTGGACAGGAAAAGATTGTTTTCTAACAGAATCAATAGCACGCATTAGATCATTGCGTCTGTTGAACGTTGGAATTACTACCGATATTTTAATGTCATTATTCTGCAAAAGATCTAAGCAATTGCTTTTCGAAATTTGATAACCAAACACCGTGCATTTGATTTTCTGAAGGACTGTCGTCAACCAAATAAAACTTTAAATAATTAGAGGCTGCTGTTCTTGCTGATTTCATGTCCATATCCTTATCTTTTTCACCAATCACCTCTATATTAAATGTGCGTTTGTATTCAGTTTTATTTATAACTCTGACTTTAAAGCCAAACGCATTAAAAATTTTCACTAATAACTTTTCAGAGTACCCTTCGTAATGAACTGCCCATGATGCTTCTTGAGAACCAAAAATATGTCGAAGTGCTACACCTTCATATTTATCTCTATTAAAGAGATTCATGTTTTTCTTGAATGTATTTTCAAAATCAGGCACTTCTATATGAACCTTGCCTCCTATTTTTAACCATGAATTCCAGGAAGCCATGAAAGCACATACCGTTGCTCTGTCAAAATGTTCGAAAACATGATGCAATCTAACTTCTTCTATCGTTCCCTTAGGATACCTCAATTCATACAAATTATGAAACTCATCTGCAACTGTTGTGTTCTGAACAGTGTGCTCAGTTGAAGGAAAATCAATGTTTTTATATCCCTCTAAATATTTTTGTCCGCAACCTAAGTGTAATTTCATTTTCCTGGTTTTAATATTTTTTTTGCCATTTTTCTAATTAATTGGTACATGGTGTAATCCGGATGTACAATTTTGACATTATCGGGAGCTATTGGTAAATCTCTTGATTCCGGGACAACCTCATCTATTGCTTTGCTCTTAATGCATTCAAATCCGTTTTGCCATTCAAAACCCTGCATCATAAATGGTAAGAGTTCATTTATCACGCCTACATATCCCTTCTTCAATGATTGATAATAAAAATCCTGGACAGGCCTAAACGAGGCTAACGGAGAGTCGGCTTTTTTCATGTAGATTAATTTCCCGTCTTTATAATTCAAATAATTTAAATGCACATCAAAATTATAGAGGTAATCATAAAGAATAGTTGGGAATTCAAAATAACCTTTCTTCGCTACACGAAAAACTTCCGATAGAAATTTTGGAACATCTTCAACATGCTCTAAAACATGAGAGCAGATTATGTAGTCAAACTCATCATCCTTAAAAGGAAAGGTATCTCCTTTATAGAAAACAATTTGTTTATCTGTTTTTAATTTCTCATTATGACCAAACTGTGCTGCAAAATCCGCTTCATTTTCAAACTGATATTCCAGTAATACATCAGACCTCTCATGCGGGTCAGCTCCCGGACCAATTTCCAAAACCTTGTCTGTTTCTTTTATATTTTTTATTCTGTCTGAGAAAAACATTTATAAATTATTTATAGTCACAGACATTGGGTTTAAAATCAATCCGCTTTCTGTATTCACAATTCTATCGCTTTCATTGATTGAGCCTGCATCAGATACAGAAACAAAAGAATCTCCGTTACTGTAATGAAATGCCCTTTTGTTACTAGACAAACCTACTGCTATTTTATAAGTTCCTGTGGTTAACATCACATCACTGCAATCAAAAACAGCTTCATACTTACCTGGTTGCATGTCCTCAGGTTTACTCCATGATGTTCTTATAGGAATATCATGTGAAGAAACAACGCCAAATCCAATGATAAAATGTTCCGTTGGTTTAATTAATTCAAATTGTATTGCCACTTTCCATGCTTCACCTACCGGAACTTCGCTTATTTCTTTACCGCTTTTGCTTAATATAGTTAAGGATTCAATTCTGCCATAACTTAACTCTTTTGGTGCAGCAAACTCAAATTTTGATTGTGTGCCAATTCCAGAATCCAGATATAAGTTCACAATTTCTTGGATTGCTCCTTCTTTTATTAACTCACCCTTCTGCAAGAACAAGCCAACGTTGCACAATTTCTGCACCACATGCATACTGTGACTAACAAAAAGAATAGTCCTTCCTTCACCTTCGCTAATCTCACTCATCTTACCTAAGCATTTTCTTTGAAAGGCTGCGTCGCCAACAGCAAGAACCTCATCTACCACCAAAATTTCTGATTCAAGGTGTGCTGCTACGGCAAATGCCAACCTAACATACATTCCGGAAGAATATCTTTTCACCGGTGTATCCAAAAACCTTTCGATTTCACTAAAGGCAACTATCTCATCAAATCTGGCATCAATTTCTTTCTTTTTCATTCCAAGAATTGAACCATTTAAATAAATATTTTCTCTGCCGGTTAAATCGCCATGAAAACCTGTTCCAACTTCCAACAGGGATGCTAATCGTCCTTCTATTTCTATTCTACCGTTTGTTGGCGCCACTATTCTGCTTAATATTTTTAATAATGTGGATTTGCCTGCACCATTTCTTCCAACAATACCTACTCTATCACCCTTTTGTATTGAAAATGAAACATCTTTTAAGGCCCAAAATTCTTCTAATTGTGGTTTAGAATTAAATAGTGATTTTCCCCATTTCTTAATGGCATTAATAGCCATATCCTCCTTGCCGGAAGATGCAAGGTGATTCAAAATATATCTTTTTGAAACTTTATCTGCAGATATGACTGTATTCCCCATTAGATATAATCTGCAAATGCCTTTTCAAATTTGACAAAATACCTGACACTTAAAATCAAGGACAATAATGTTATGCCCAGACCAACCATCATCGGTAATAAAGTCACTGTAAACTCTGCACCGAGCAAACTGTATTTAAATCCTTCAATAACAGTTACGAGTGGA
>JBFWYJ010000203.1:0-6154 GCA_050186555.1 Bacteroidia bacterium | reverse complement strand
TAATCTTTTCAACCTCATCGGTACCCACTAAGTAATAAATACTCATTATTTGTTGTTTATTATTAAATGCCGACTCAACAAAAAAATCAGTAGTATAAAAATGAGCAATAACTTCAATATCAATGTCTACCTCCTCCGCAAATTCTCTTTTTACACATTCCAATGTTCCTTCACCAAATTGCAAACCACCTCCCGGAAATTTTGTTATCTCAATACCTTTAATAAATTCATCGGTAACAAGCACTTTACCTTCATGAATTAATATTCCATATACTCTTACATTAAACATGTTAAACTTTTATTGCTCTTGTCATTTCTCTTTTTCCTAATGCGCCCGGAAGCACCTCTACTTTAAACCCGATATGTTTCAAATCTCTTTTAAACTGTCCTTGGGCACAAAATGTAACAAAAGTGCCATTTTCACACAACAAATTTAATAATATAGAGTAAACATTTTCATTCCAGATATCACTATTCACATTTGGCGCGAAAGCATCAAGATAAATCAGATGGAATTTCTCCAGTATTTCTAAATCATTAAAATCTCCTGTCAAAATTTGTAGAGAATACTTATCATCCTCAGTTAATTTAGTTGATTTATCTTGATGTAACTTTAAAATTGCTTTGTACGCAAGTTCGCTAGAGACATTCTCATAATTACAATCAAGAAATAATTGCGTAGAAACAGGATGTTTTTCAACTCCGGTATAATTAAAGAATCTCTTACTAGCCAATGCAGCCTCAATTGTTAACATTGCATTTAGCCCTGTTCCAAAACCTATCTCCAGAATATTGATTTTCTCAGATGGAAATTGATTAAAAATATACTTCAGACCATTCTCAATAAAAACATGTTTACTTTCTTGAACTGCTCCTCTCATAGAATGATACGTGGCATCGTATAATGAACTATACAACGTATAGTCCTGGGCGCTAGTAATAACTGGTTTGATGATATTACTTTCTTTTTCCATATAACCAAAAAAGTAAAACAGGAAGCACAAATAAATCGGATAACAATGCCACGATGATTGTGACACAAATCAGTAATCCGAAATAATAAGTACTCATAAAAGAACTTGTCATTAAGGCTATAAATCCACCACATAAAACAAATGTTGTTAAAATAATTGGGCGACCTGTTTCAAAGTAAGTACGTTTAAACGCATACAACAAACTCTTGCCTTTTTGCATTTCAATCTTCAGTCGAGATATAAAATGTATCGTATCATCTGTTGCAATTCCAAATGCTATACTAAATACTAAAGCCGTTGCCGCTTTTAGTTCAATACCAAAATACCCCATGATACCGGCAATAGTAATCAATGGTAATAAATTTGGAATGCTAAATACTATTACCATTTTCCAGTTTCTGTGAAGTAGAAAAGTTAATACTGAAATTACAATTACTGAAAGTAAAAATCCCAAAGCCATGCTTTTAACCATATATTGATTATTTCTATCAACCAAATGAGCTGCGCCGGTTACTTCAAATTTTAAAATCTTATTGTCAATATTCGTATTTATAAACTTCTTCAATTTTTTGACTTTTTTGTTGACTTCGATTGAACCTATGTCTCTGATTTTAGCACTAATCCGTGTTTCCTTTCCGTCTGAAGTCATTAACTTTTTAAGTTCCCTGTTATTCTTGTTATCACGAATCATTTTTATTAGTTCATTCAAGTCTTCATTATTCTGATATAATCTTTCATGTGAACTTTTATCCTTCATCAAATAAAACATCTGTGGCATTGAAGCAACGAATCCAGAATTAAACTCTTTTCTAACAAAAGAATCAATCTGTATCAATTGCTTAAAAGTTTGTTTATCCCATATAACATTATCTCCAACACATTTTACATCCAACTCAAAAGGCCTTACACCTGAATACTTCTCATCAAAAAAATTAAAATCCTGTTTTATTTTTACCTTATCCGTTAAATCCTCTAATAAAATATTATTCACGCGCACTTTAAACATTCCGAATATCGACAAAACAGATACCAATATTGCTATAATAGAAATTGCTAAACGCTTCCTTAGAATTAGATGAATAATTTTTTGCATGAGAACTTGAAGCATATTGCTTTTAAGTTGTTGTTTATTTTTTGGTTTAGGATTAATAAGGGTAAGCAATGCCGGTAATAAGGTATAGCTTAATAAAAGTGCAATGGTAACTCCAATCGAAGTATACATTCCAAAATCTCTTATGGGTTTAATGCTGGATAACATCAAAGAAAGAAAGCCTACCACTGTTGTAAGTGTAGTTAGAAATGTTGGCAAGCCTACTTCTTTAAATAAAATAGGATAAATTTCATTTGGTTTTTTTCCATTATTCAATTCATCATAATACTTAGAGAAAAAATGAATCACATCACTCATGCCTGCTACAAACATCATGGTTGGTAACATGACAGTCATCAAATCAATAGGCTTGTTAAATAAATTCATCAAGGCTAAAGTCCAAAGTATGGCAATTAAAACTATAAACACCGGAATCAGGACGCCAATTAATTGACGGAATGATAGCCACAGAAACAAGACAATTAATCCAAATGAAATCAGAAAAAAGGTTACAAACTCATTTTGCAGGTTTTCCAGATACACTTTCTGTGCAAAAATCCTTCCGACGTAATGAATTTCATCAAATTTAAATTTATTCAATTCATAAATTATCGAATTAGCCAAAGAGTCTGATTTAACTTTGCTTAATTGATTTTGTGTTTTGACATAAATAGATAATGATTTTCCATCTTGAGGAAAAAATGTTCCCACAAAATTCCCGGATTTATATATTCTTACGCTATCCTCTTTGATTAATTCAATGTCGTCTTTATGCAAAACAGTCTTTTTAACCGGAATTAATTCCGCTAAATCAATTTTTTTCAGGTTTGTTGGTGAAACTACTTGTTCCACATATTTTAAATTCTTTAAACTGTTTGTAAGAGATTCTATTTCATTTAAAAATCTTTCTTGAAATACTCCCGACCTATTCTCAATAGCAATTAGAACAAATTCATTATCGTAGTCAAACTTTTCTCGGTAGTTATGGTATACCTCTAATTCTCTGTCTTCATTTGGAAAAAATGCCTCAAAATCATAATCAAATTGCAGATTTTTGGCTGAAAAAATTGCGAATACTGACAGCAAAACCACCAGTATCAGTGTAATCCAAGAATATGACTTAGTATACCTAATTTCCTACAAATTTAGTTACTTATATCACACAATTTAAGGCATATTCTGATTATATTTGTTACTCATTTTTACACGTTAAACCAAAATTTAATCATATGCCAAAAGGAATTTTCAAAGTACCTACACCGTACAACGAAACAATTAAAACTTATGCTCCGGGAACTCCTGAACGCAAAGAGTTGCAAGCAATGCTTAAAACATTAAGAAGCAAGTCCATTGAAGTACCTATGTATATTGGTGGAAAAGAAATAAAAAGCGGTAACAAGGTAAGAATGTCTCCTCCACACGATCATAAGCATACATTAGGCCACTTTCATAAAAGCGACAAAAAACATGTCACATTAGCAATCAAAGCTGCTTTAGCAGCAAAAAGCAAGTGGCAGGCGTTAAGCTGGGAGCACAGAGCATCAATTTTCCTAAAGGCTGCAGAATTAATCGCTGGTCCTTACCGCGCGAAACTTAACGCTGCAACGATGTTGGGTCAAAGCAAGAATGCTTTCCAAGCTGAGATTGACAGTGCGTGTGAAATAATCGATTTCTTAAGATTTAATGTTTCATATATGACTGAAATTTACGCAGAGCAACCAATTTCATCACCGGGTGTATGGAATCGTTTGGAATGGCGACCACTAGAAGGATTTATATATGCTTTAACGCCATTTAATTTTACTGCGATTGCAGGTAATTTACCAACAAGTTGTGCCATGATGGGAAATGTTGTTGTTTGGAAACCGAGCAATACACAGGTTTACAGCGCGAATGTATTAATGGAAATATTTAAAGAAGCTGGGGTGCCGGATGGTGTTATCAATTTGATTTATCCAAGCGGCCCTGATGCTGCGGACGTAGTTTTTAATCATCCTGATTTTGCAGGAATTCATTTCACAGGAAGCACCGAAGTTTTTCAAAATATTTGGCAAACAATTGGCAATAACATTCATAAGTATAAATCATATCCAAGAATCGTTGGTGAAACAGGTGGAAAAGATTTTATATTAGCTCATCCAACTGCAGATGTAAAAGCTTTAGCCGTTGCCATTTCAAGAGGCGCATTCGAATACCAGGGTCAAAAATGCTCGGCTGCCTCTAGAGCTTATGTTCCGGCCAGCTTATGGAATGAAACTATTAAACTGGTTAAGGAAGATTTAAAATCAATGAAAATGGGAGGAACGGAAGATTTCACCAATTTCATTAATGCTGTTATTGATGAGAAAAGTTTTGATAAACTAGCGCGCTTTATCGATGCTGCAAAAAAAGACAAGAAGGTTGAAATAGTTGCCGGTGGAAAGTATGACAAGAGCAAAGGTTATTTCATTGAACCAACTATCATCAAAGCAAAAGACCCTAAGTACGTTACTATGTGCGAAGAACTATTTGGACCAATCTTGACTGTATATGTTTATCCGGATAATAAATTTAATGAAACCTTAAAACTGGTAGACTCTACTTCTATCTACGCATTAACTGGAGCTATTTTAGCGCAAGACCGATATGCTATCGAGTTAGCTACTCAAAAACTTTCAAATAGTGCAGGGAACTTCTATATCAACGACAAACCAACTGGTGCAGTAGTTGGTCAGCAGCCATTTGGTGGCGCAAGAGGAAGCGGAACAAATGATAAAGCCGGTGCCAAAATTAATTTATTGCGTTGGGTAAGTCCAAGAACAATAAAAGAAACAATGGTTCCTCCAACTGATTACAGATATCCGTTTTTACAAAAGGATTGAGGTTAAGGACAAAAATAATTACGCATTTCTTTTGTTTCCTTATTTTTTTTGGGTTGTCTCAACCTGAATTGGACTCACTTAAATCCAAATTAAGTAAAAGTAACGATGAAAATAAAAACATACAGCTTTTATACGTTTACTTATTAAAAAACAAAAACGATAATGCACTTTTTAATAAACTACTTTCTATTAATGATAGTGTTTTTCTTTCACTTAATAATGACACATTAAAAGCAAGAGCATTATTAAACATTGGTAAGGTATACAAGAATCGAAACGAGCATGATCTGGCTTTAAAAAATGAGTTTAAATCCCTCAATATTTTTGAAAAATTAAAACATAAAATTGGAACAGCAAGATGCCATTTTGAAATTGGATTATCATATATAGTTATTAAAAACGACAAAGTCGGATTGGAGCATTTTCATAAAGCTTTAAAAATTGCAGAAGAATTGCAGAATGACAAACTATTAGGAGATTTACACTCCAGAATAGGAGTATATTTTAAAGATAAATCTGAAATTGACAGCTCACTATTTCATCATGAAATTGCTTTAATATATAGAATCAAAATTAAAGATAAGCGAGATTTAGCATCTACATACAATGATATTGGATTAACTTTTAAAAAGAAAAACGATTTAAATAAATCATTGCAATTTCTAAAGAAATCCTTAGAGATGAGGGAACAAATTAACGATTTACATGGGATTTCCGGAACATGTATCAATATTGGCAATACATTAAAACGATTAAAAAAACATCAAGAGGCCAGGAAGTTTTTCGATAAAGGGATTGATATTGCTATTAAAAACCACAATATAATTTACTATTTAAACGGTTTAAGCGGCAGAGCAGAAAATGCAATCTTAGCAAAAGATTATCAGACAGCAGCAAAAGATTATCATAAATATGTAGAAAAGAAAGATTCAATTTATAAAGTGAACCTGGAAGCGCAACTTTCAGAACTTGATATCAAATACCAGTCGGACAAGAAAGATGCAGAATTAAAAATGCAGGAGCAGGAACTGAAGATGCAAGACCGGGAATTGCAACACAAATCTGAACAAAATACCAAACAAAAGAATCTGACAATTGCCTCTACAATAGCATTAATCATGTCTCTTGTGGCTATTATTTTTGTTTACAGAAGTTATCGCTCAAATAAAAGAAATGCATTAGCATTGGAAGATAAGAACCATTTGATTGAAGAAAAAATTAGTGAAATT
>JBFWYJ010000202.1:0-6189 GCA_050186555.1 Bacteroidia bacterium | reverse complement strand
CTTCTTTTTTCGCTTTCTTTCCCTTGCTGGCAAAGAAATACCACATTCCTTGCTTCAACCCTTTCTCATCAACAATATTAATCGTGTCGCCTTCCATGATTTCGAAGGCCTGGTATTTTGGTTTTTCTGGCTCTTTAGGTCCGCAAGAAGTCAGTCCAAAAATTGAAACAATAACTATAAGTAAAAAAGCATTTCCTTTCATAATAACGTTCGGAGGTCAAAAATAAAGAATTAGGCTGATTTGATTGGTTAATTACGAAAATTGTTTACAAATCGACGAAATTGTTAAAAAACTCGCTTAAATTGCCTTTAAGCTTAAATCAAGACTTTTTACATGATGGGTTAAAGCACCTACAGAAATATAGTTAACTCCGCAAAGAGCATATTTTCTAATGTTTTTTTCTGTAATACCTCCTGAGCTTTCTAACCTGATTTTACCATTTATTAATTTTACTGCTTTTGCAGTTTCAACAGGTGAAAAATTATCCAATAAAATGCGATAAATGCCTTTGTGTTTAGCAATTCGCTTTACATCATTTAGAGTTCGGGCTTCAACCTCAATAGGGATTTTTAATTTTTTCTTTTGCAGATAACTTTTTGTCTTTTCGATTGCTCTATCAATATCACCGCAAAAATCAATGTGGTTGTCTTTTATAAGTATCATGTCGTACAAGCCGTAGCGATGGTTGGCTCCACCTCCAATTACAACAGCCCACTTCTCAAAAAAACGAAATCCCGGAGTTGTCTTTCTTGTGTCAATTAACTTAGCCTTGGTTCCATTACATAATGATTGCATGCGATGCGTTTTAGTGGCTATACCACTCATTCGCTGCATTACGTTTAAAACCAAACGTTCTATAGTTACCAATTTTTGACTCTTACCTTCAAGATAAAAAGCAATATCACCCGGTTTAACTTGTGTACCATCCTTAAGCTTTTGTATAAATTTTATGGATTTATCGTAATGATGTACAATTTCTCTGGCAGCTTCAACGCCTGCAAGAATCCCATTTTCTTTTACCAATAAACGCATTTTACCAATATGATTTGGCGGAATGGTGGACAAACTGGTGTGGTCGCCATTACCAATATCCTCCTTTAAAGCAGAAGATATGAAGGACGTAAATGAAAAATGTGATTGATTCTTTTTAATGTAGCTACTCATTCGCGTTTTCGATGCGGAATTGCGTTATTTTATTGGCTCGAATTAGAATGGAAACCCTGAACTTACCATTGTTTGTTTCCAGAAAACCGGTTAAATATTGCAAGCTATTTCCTTTGCTGCTGACATGAGACGAACTAAAAGTTTTTACGGGATGCTTTTCAAAAAAGTATTTAATGTTAGCTTCGGCTTGAGATTTACTCAAGACATCTTCCTGATTGATAATCTTAATTGATACTTTTTCGTCAAATAAAGCAATTAACTCATTAACTTTACCTTGCTTCAATGCAGCAATTGCTTCTTCAGGAACATCACTTGTTCCAAAGAAAAAAGAAAAGAGCCAAAAAAATATGCCAAATAGGTATTTCATCTTATACACAAATTTACTGTTTTTATTCGCAATATGACCATTAAACTTATTCAAATAGACAAAACCTCAGATTCGTACCTATCGGATGGTATTAGTATCTATCAGAAGCGTTTAAAGAACTATTGCTCGTTTGAAATATGTACAATAAATATGCCAAAAGTAGTTCGTCAGAAAACTGTTCCGGAACAGAAGAGGGAAGAAGCCAAATTAATTTTAGCAGAATTAGGTTCAAGTGATACTTTAATTGTATTGGATGAAAATGGAAAAAAGTTCACATCAAGAGGGTTTTCAGAGCTAATAGAAAAACACCAAAACACCAGCACTAAAAGGCTTGTTTTCCTTATTGGTGGACCATTTGGCTTTGATCAAAGTATTTTTGAAAGGACTCATCTCAAACTTAGTTTATCAGATATGACGTTTTCACATCAAATGATAAGGTTGTTTTTTATTGAGCAATTGTATCGTGCCTATACCATTTTAAAAGGAGAAAAGTATCATCACGATTAGAAGTTAAAAAACGCTAATTAACAATAGATTAGATTTTGTTGAGATTCTTCTTTGTTAAATCATTTTCAACATTACCAGTGTTTAATGTTGATGCCGGTTCGAAAAGCAATACAGACACCTCTTCGCTTGCTACAGGTTTATGTTCAGTTCCTCTTGGAATAATCACAAATTCCCCTTCATTTATTTCAATTGTTTTATCCCTCAGTTCCATTTTGAATTTTCCCTTAATAACTAGAAACATTTCATCTTCATTTTCATGATGATGCCAAACAAACTCTCCTTTAAACTTTGCCAGCTTAACGTGTTGTCCATTTAGTTGACCTACAATTCTAGGATTCCAGTAGTCATTAAATAAACTGAGTTTATCAGAAATGTTTATCTTTTCTAAACTCATTTAACGAAGCTTTTCTCGTATAAGTCAATCCAATCTTTTGGACTCATTTTCTTACTCAATTCGTCAATAAGTGAAAATGGAATATCTTCCATTTTCTTGAACCGTAGACAGCTTTTACCCATGTCCAATTTTTTTGTACTATGCTTTGGAAATTCTTTTACAAACCAATCCAGTAATTTTTTATCAGCATATAATCCCATGTGATAAACAGCCACAAAGTTTTTTTGAGAAGCGATGCTCATAAATGGCAATGGTAGTTTTGGGTCACAGTGATATCCTTTAGGGTATAACTTATGCGGAACGACATATCCTATCATACCGTAACTCATTGTTTCTTCGAAACCTTTTGGCAAACTTTTCTTTATTCCTTTTCTTAATTTAGAAAAAGCGGCTTGTCTGTCTTCAGGTATGTTTTTAATGTAGTCGTCCGGGTTACTAGCCTTGATTTGCATATTAACTACTTTTTAACTTCTTCAACTTCTGTTGCAAGGTCACCATCATCGTTATCTTTCTTATTTGCTTCACCTTTTAAATAGGTTGGAAGGTTAAGGCCTGCCATATTAAACAAATCATTCAAAGGAGGAACAGTTTGCATCATGCCGGAAACAAAGTTGGCGGTTGAATTTTTGCCATTATCATTATTACCGGAATCCCAAACTGTCACCTTATCAATTTTGATATTCTTTACAGCTTCGACTTGTGTTTTAACTAATTCAGGTAATTTTTCTATTAAGAGTAGTTGAAATGCTTTTGTTGGATCTCCACCTGCAGCTTTTACTACTTCTTTGTAACCTTCAGCTTGCTTGGTTAATATTTCAAACAAACCTTTTGCTTCTGCTTCCATTTTTGCAAAAATAGCATCGGCTTCACCTTTCGCTTGCAGACGAATGCGTTCAGCTTCGGCTTCAGCATCAATAATTGCTTTCTGCTTAGCTATTTCTGCAGGAACTACTATATTGGCATTTTGGGTAGATTTTTCTTTTTCAGCACGTGCAATTTCTGCATTTTTTTCAGCGAGATAAGCTTCTTCGTATGCTTTAGCTTGCTGTACTTTTTCAGATGCTATAGCAGTTCTGTTTGCTTCAGCTTCCTTTTCTCTTCTTAGCGCTTCAGATTGAGCAATTGCAATTCTTGCTT
Source organism: Bacteroidia bacterium (assembly GCA_050186555.1). Taxonomy (GTDB): domain Bacteria; phylum Bacteroidota; class Bacteroidia; order B-17B0; family Aurantibacillaceae; genus Aurantibacillus. The sequence goes on along the minus strand of JBFWYJ010000202.1, from coordinate 2,619 downwards.
CGTTTTCTCCCTTTATTGCTATAGCGTTAGCCTCAGATGTTTTTACACGCGTATCTCTTTCTGCTTCAGCTTTACCAATGCTTTCATCTTTGAACGCAGAGGCAATACTTATTTCTTTGTCTTTCTGAGTAATTGCAATCTTCACATCTCTGTCTCTGTGTGTTTCGGCAATTTGAGTGTCCTTCTCTCTGTCCGCTAAAGCCTTACCGGTTTCCCCAATCTTCTCTTGTTCTGCAACACTCACTTTAGCTTCATTAATTGCTTTTGCAGCCGCTTCTTTTCCTAATGCTTCAATATAACCGGACTCATCTTTAATATCAGTTACGTTAACGTTAATCAGCTTAAGTCCAATTTTCTTTAATTCACTGTCAACATTTTTGGAAATGTTATCTAAAAACTTATCTCTGTCAGAATTAATTTCTTCAATTGTCATGGTTGCAATTACCAAACGCAACTGACCAAATAAAATATCTTTCGCCAGTTCTTGAATTTGCTCTGAAGTCAATCCTAATAACCTTTCAGCGGCAGTATTCATATTATCCGCTTCTGTAGATATTGCAATGGTAAATCGACACGGCACATCCACACGTATATTTTGTCTACTTAAAGCATTGGTTAAGTTAGCCTCTATGGATAATGGTTTTAAATCCAGATAAGCATAATCTTGAATTACAGGCCAAATAAAGGCACCGCCGCCGTGAATACATCTGGCAGATGCGCCACCTGTTTTACCATAAATAACTAGTATTTTGTCAGAAGGACACCTTTTGTATCTTGAAATAATGGAGCTGATAGTTACAAAAACAACTATAGCTGCAACGACAATTAATGTGATAGGAGTTAGCATATTATTAGTTTAAATTTTTTCTACAATAACAATTTCATTATTTTCAATTTTGGCGACTTTCACCACGGCGTTAGAAGGAAGTTCTTCACCTTCTGTCATGGCCATTAATTCATGTGTAGCACCTTTAATACTAATTAAGACCTTTCCTTTTCCTGATTTATTGGCCGGAATTTTAAGATAAACGTCAGCGGTTTTACCTAAGGTATTTTGAATATTGAAGGAGTTGTCTTCCGATAGTTTTTGGAGTTGTTTAATAATAATAAAAAACAAAAACACAAACGCACATCCAATGATGAATGCTATTCCAATTAAGACAGTATGATTACTAACACTATTGTATAGTGAAATACCTGTCCAACTAAAACCCAATAAGAAATTGATTAAATTTCTTAGAGAAAACAGTTGAAAAGGAGCGTCTCCACCATCGAGATTACTGTCAAAGTCCGCCTCAAGTCCCTCTGATGCGTCTGCACCCACAAAGGTCATGATTGTTTGCACAATGAAAATTAAACTGGCAGGAATTGCAGTAAACCAAAAGGTTTTTAATAATGTATCGTAATTATCAAGAAAATCCATGATATATTCTTTTTATAAAATATGCAAATTCAAAGAATATTTGCAAAAAGAAGATTGAACAAATTATAAGTAATTGTTAATAATTAGCGCTTGTTTTTAAGCAGTTGCTCTAATCCATACATTTCATCACGTAATCTGGCTGCCTCAACGAAATTCATCTCTTTGGCTGCCTTTAACATAGCGGTCTTAATCTTTGTTATTTGTTTTTTAAGCTCATCTTCACTCATATACTGAGTTACCGGGTCAGCAGCAACAGAATAATCATCGAATCCGGTGTAAGCCTTAACTAATTTTCCGTCTTTAGTTATTTCAATAGAACCGAATAATGGATCTTTTGATTTTTTCTTACCGGCTTGTCTCGGTTGAATATTGTTTTTTATATTGTATTCTATTTGTTTTTTTCTTCTTCTTAAGGTCTCATCAATGGTTTGTTGCATACTGTCTGTTATTTTATCAGCATACATTATGACTCTCCCGTTCACGTTTCTTGCAGCCCTACCTACAGTTTGAACCAAACTCTTGACATTTCTTAAAAACCCTTCTTTATCAGCATCTAAGATGGCAACCAATGACACTTCTGGTAAATCAAGCCCCTCTCTTAATAAGTTGATACCAACTAAAACGTCAATCATTCCTTCACGGAGCTGTCTTAGAATTTCTATTCTCTCTAAAGTGTCAACCTCAGAATGAATATATTGGCAACGAATCTCCATCTTAGCAAGGTATTTTGTTAATTCTTCTGCCATTCTCTTGGTTAAGGTTGTCACAAGAACGCGCTCATCCTTCTCAACAATCGCATTTATTTCACCAATCAGGTCATCAACCTGACTGGAGCAGGGACGTACTTCTATTATTGGATCAAGAACACCTGTTGGTCGGATTAATTGTTCAACAAATTCTCCTTCAGTTAACTCCAATTCGTAATCTGCAGGAGTGGCGCTTACATATATGACTTGATTTTGAAGCGAAACAAATTCCTCAAACTTTAGTGGGCGATTATCCATTGCTGAAGGAAGGCGAAAACCATATTCAACTAAATTCTTTTTTCTGCTAAAGTCTCCGCCTTACATTGCTCTTATTTGGGGAACAGTGACATGACTTTCATCAATGATCATGAGATAATCTTCTGGAAAATAAACTAACAGACAGAAAGGACGAGATCCGGCTGCTCTTCTATCGAAATATCTTGAATAGTA
>JBFWYJ010000201.1:0-6228 GCA_050186555.1 Bacteroidia bacterium | reverse complement strand
TGACACCTTTGGTGCAAAGTAAGCATAAGTCAGGTTTGGTGTATTTGTTTTAATTGAAACACCGGAGGTAATTCCAATGTCATTATTATAACGGGTATAATTTAATGTGGTAAGTGAGTTGGTTGTTGTGTTAAAATGTTGAATGTAAGAATAGTAATAACTCCAAGGGTAATGGTCAACAGAATCTCCAAATAGCATAAAATCGTTGTTCATTACAACGCTACCATAAATATTGCTATTTCCGGTGTCAACATAATTGGTGTAAATGACTTTATATAAAGTATCATACTTATCCCTAATTGGTGCTGCTTGAGAGAAAACCTGATTGGATAAAATGAAAGCAAAACTCAGACAAAAAATTAATTTCTTCATACCATTAATATTGATTTTCAAAAGTATGAAATTTAAGTTTATCGAATGTTAAATCGTTTTAATTTTCTTTGGATGATAACACCGACGAATGAACTGGCGTAATGTTTTGTTGAACAAAATGGGGCTTTCTAGGAATCCCATATGTCCATCATGTTCTAAAAACAAAACATGTTTATTTCTTAAGGTCTCAGATTGTTCAAGAAGCGTCTTGTAAGGTAAAACGTTATCATGCTCGCCAATTATCATTAAGACCGGATAATCCAGCATGCCTAAAATTATATCACGATTCGGTCGGTCTTTCATTCCTTCAAGTGCAGCAATGGCGCCTTGTTTTGATGTAGAAAGTGCGATGTTCGTTGCGAATTGAATTTCTTCCTTTAGATATTTTAAATTTTTAGCTGCAAATAAATTAATAATGGTTGCTTTTGTATAAACTTTTTTATTTGATTTAATTAATTTAATTGCTCTTTCACGGTCTAGTTTTTTTTCGACACTATCCGGATAAGATGTAGAATGAAATAAACATAGTCCTTTTAAAACATCCGGATATTTTTCAGCAAATGCCAAAGCAACATACCCACCCATGCTGTGTCCGGCCATTATGTATTTTTTTAACCTGAGTTGGTCTAAAACTTTTTTCACCATTTCAGCCATCAACTCCATCGAATGAACATAGCCAAAGCAGGGTGTCTCGCCGTGCCCAGGTAAATCAATCGCTATCACTCTGTAACTTCTGCTTAAATTTTCAATGGTCTTGTTCCAGATTTCTTTAGAACCCAAATAGCCATGGAGTAAAACAAACACCCGTCCGCGACCTTTGTCAATGAGGCCAATTTTTTCTTTTTTAAAGTAAATATGCTCCGGACGTTTTGGGATTTTACAATTTAGTTTCAGCCATTTTTAATATGGTATCAAATTCCGTTTTTTTAACAGCGCTAACAGATAATCTGCTTAGTCTCAGTAACTCCATAGTCTTTAACACCGGAGTTTCCTTTATATCTTTTAAAGTAACAGGTTTTTTTAATTCTTTTACCGGAGCAAAGTCCACGGCCACCCATGCGGTTTCATCTGTTGTTGGATCTTGGTATGATTCTTTTACTACTTTAGCAATTCCAACAATACATAGACCCTCGTTAGAATGATAAAAAAGCACTAAATCGCCTTTTTTCATCGCTCTCAAATTATTACGAGCTGCGTAGTTTCTTACACCGTCCCAAAAAGTTTTTTTATCCTTAACAAACTGTTCCCAGCTGTATTTAAAGGGTTCCGACTTAATTAACAAATAGTTCATTTTGCTAAATTAAAGTATTTGCCAAGGTAAAAATTAAGGTGTTAATCACTTGTTTATATCTATTCAAAATTCGAGAAGCAATCAATTCCTTTAAATCCAATTAAATAACAGATAATCAACGATTTAGAATAGGGTTGTTGTTGTTTTTAATCAGCCAAAAAAATTAGGTGAATCTTTAAAATATGACTACATTTGCACCCGAAAATTAACACGTATACTAATAAAATCGCTCGAATGGCCAGTAAATACAGTATAGTCCGCAGTTTTAAACCTATCTATTTTTTACTTTTTTCTTTATTTCTTAGTGTTAGTGTCTTCGCTTTTGAACCAACTGAGTTGGAAAAGCATGAAGAAAAGGCTTCTCATGATTCAACATCAGCACATTTAGGTGCTCATGCTGATGAAAAAAAGCCGGTGGATATTTCTAAGGTAGCTTTCGAACATATACTCGATTCGCATTCATGGCATTTATTTGGTGAAGGTCATGACGCGGTATCAATTCCCTTGCCAGTTATTCTTAAAACAAATAACGGCTTGAGTATTTTTTCATCCGGAGAATTTCATCACGATGTTCATGGAATGCATGTGGTTGAAAAGAATGGTGAGCGTTTCGTAAACTTTGAAGAAAAAATTTATTATGCATCTGAAACTGCCAATGAGCATGGACAGTATTTAGATATCGAGCATGAAGGAAGTGAAGTCATTGTAAAGAATGATTCACCTCTTGATTTTTCTTTAACGAAAAATGCTACTCAATTAGTTATTTCTGCTTTGGTACTTATTTTGATTTTTACCTCTATAGCTAAAGCGTATAAATCTACAGGTGTTACAACGGCTCCTAAGGGCAAACAGTCTTTCTTTGAACCATTAATTGTTTTCGTTAGAGATGATTTGGCAAAAAGCAACATCTCACACAACCATGAAAAGTTTGTGCCATTTTTATTGACGGTTTTCTTTTTGATTTTATTGAATAACGTATTCGGTTTGATTCCTATTGGGGCAAACTTAACCGGTAACATCGCTTTCACTTTAGTATTATCTGTAATCACTTTGATAGTAACCAATGTTAATGCTAATGGTGCATATTGGCATCATATCTTCATGCCTCCTGCTCCTGTAGCTTTATGGCCTATTTTGATTCCAATTGAAATCGTTGGCATTTTTACGAAGCCGTTTGCCTTAATGATTCGTTTGTTTGCGAACATGACAGCGGGACACATTATTGTCATCAGTTTAGTGGGATTAATTTTCTTTTTTGAATCATTGGCAGTGTCTCCGGTTTCAGTTGCATTTGCATTGTTTATTGACGTATTAGAATGTTTAGTGGCATTATTACAAGCTTATATCTTTACCATGTTAACCGCATTATTTATTGGCAGCGCAAGTGCTAGCCATGACCATGATGAGGCGCATGCTGAAGGACATTAATTAACCAAATAATAAATAACAAAAACAAAAAAACCATGGGTGGAAGTATCGCAGCAATCGGAGCCGGGTTAGCCGCAATTGGCGCCGGAATCGGTATCGGACAAATTGGTGGACATGCAATGGACGCTATTGCACGTCAACCTGAAGCTTATAATAAGATTCAAACCACAATGATCATCGCTGCAGCACTTGTTGAAGGTGTTGCTCTTTTCGGTGTGGTTGTTGCTCTTATGTCTAAGTAAAAAAAGACGCCCCTTGCGGTTGGCAAGGGGCGATTTTAAAAAACTAAAAAGAAGATTATGTTGTTTATATTAAATGCATTAGTTACCCCGGGAGTTGGTCTTATTTTTTGGACCAGCATCGTGTTTTTGATGTTATTGTTTATCCTTGGGAAGTTTGCCTGGAAACCAATTTTAAATGCTATTAAAGAACGTGAACAAGGTATAGAAAATGCCTTGAAGAGTGCGGAGAAAGCAAAGAAGGAAATGGAAGAGCTTCAGGCTGGAAACGAAAAAATCCTTAATGAGGCAAGAAATGAGAGAGACACTTTGTTAAAAGAAGCAAGAGAAACTAAAGATGCAATCATTAATGAAGCTAAGACTAAGGCAGGACAGGAAGCAGAAAGAATTTTAGCAACTGCTCGCGAGCAAATAAATGCAGAAAAAAATGCTGCAATTGCAGATCTGAAATCTCAAGTAGCAACTTTGTCTATTGATATCGCAGAGAAAATTTTAAAATCTGAGTTATCTACAGACGAGAAACAAAAAGCATTGGTTAATAGTTTAATGAAAGACGTAAACTTAAATTAATTACAATAAATGATTGTAGCATCAAGATACGCGAAATCTATATTAGGCCTTGCAATTGAAAAGAATCAGTTGGAAGATGTTTATAAAGATATGTTGCATATAAAAAACACTTGTGATGCAAGTCGCGACTTAGTAGTCTTTATGAAAAGTCCTGTTATAACTTTAGATAAGAAAGAAAAGGCATTTGAAACAATTTTTTCTAAGTCTGTTTCAAAGTTAACCATGGCTTATTTAAGATTATTGGCTAACAAAAAGCGTGCAGGTATTTTGGCAGAAGTTTCTGATGCATTTGTTGTTCTTTACAATAAGCACAAGAATATTACTAAGGCTACAATAACTACAGCAGTTAAGTTGGATAAGAAAATTAAGGAGCAAGCTTTGAATATAATTCAAGCGAAATATTCCGGAAGTATAGAACTAGAAGAAAAAGTTAATCCTGAAATCATTGGCGGATTTATCATTCGTGTAGATGATGAGCAGGTTGATAATAGTGTTGCAAGGCAATTAATGGACTTAAAAAAGAATTTTAATACTCAATCACTTTCAATAAATTAAGAGATGGCAGAAGTAAAACCAGCAGAAATATCTGCAATATTAAGAGAGCAATTATCAGGATTCAAAACCGCAGCGGAACTGGAAGAAGTAGGTACCGTGCTTGAAGTAGGGGATGGTATTGCACGTGTATACGGTTTGTCAAAAGTACAATCCGGTGAATTAGTGGAGTTTGAAAATGGTCTAATGGCCATCGCGTTAAATCTTGAAGAAGATAACGTTGGTGTGGTAATGTTAGGTTCAAGTGAAGGATTAAAAGAAGGGAGTACAGTAAAACGTACAGGCCGTATTGCTTCATTAAAAGTTGGTGAAGGTATGTTGGGTCGTGTAGTTGATACATTAGGAAATCCAATCGACGGAAAGGGGCCAATTCAAGGCACAACTTATGAAATGCCAATTGAGCGTAAAGCTCCGGGTGTTATCTACAGACAACCTGTAACTGAGCCTTTGCAAACCGGTATAAAAGCGATTGATGCGATGATTCCTATCGGAAGAGGTCAACGTGAATTAGTAATTGGAGATCGTCAAACAGGAAAGACAGCTGTTTGTTTAGATACCATTATCAACCAAAAAGAATTTTATGATGCAGGACATCCTGTATTTTGTATTTATGTAGCAATCGGACAAAAGGGTTCAACAGTTGCAGGTATCGTACGTACTTTAGAAGAAAATGGCGCTTTACCTTATACAGTTGTTGTTGCAGCTAACGCTTCTGACCCTGCTCCAATGCAATTCTACGCGCCATTTGCAGGTGCGGCTATCGGGGAATTTTTCCGTGATACCGGTCGTCCGGCCTTAATCGTGTTTGATGATTTATCAAAACAGGCGGTTGCTTATCGTGAGGTTTCTTTATTATTACGTCGTCCTCCAGGACGTGAAGCATATCCTGGTGATGTGTTTTATTTACATAGTCGTTTATTAGAGCGTGCAGCAAAAATTAACGCATCTGATGATATCGCAAAACAAATGAATGATTTACCTGATTCGATCAAACCGATTGTTAAAGGTGGAGGTTCGTTAACTGCATTGCCAATTATTGAAACACAAGCTGGTGACGTTTCTGCGTATATCCCAACAAATGTAATTTCAATTACAGACGGACAGATATTCTTAGAATCTAACTTGTTTAATGCGGGTGTTCGTCCTGCTATTAACGTTGGTATTTCTGTATCACGTGTAGGTGGTAACGCTCAAATTAAGTCAATGAAGAAGGTTGCCGGTACTTTAAAATTAGACCAGGCACAGTATCGTGAGTTAGAGGCGTTTGCTAAGTTTGGTTCAGATTTAGATGCTGCAACAAAATCGGTATTAGATAAAGGTTCTCGTAACGTTGAAATTTTAAAGCAAGCACAATTTGCTCCACTTCGTGTTGAGCAACAAATTGCAATTATCTATTTAGGGACAAAAAATTTATTAAGAGCTGTTCCGGTAAGTAAAGTGCGTGAATTTGAAGTTGCTTTTCTTGATGCAATGGAGAGAAAATATAAATCTACACTAGACGCATTAAAAGCAGGTAAATATTCAGATGCGGAAACAAACGCCATTGAAGAATGTGCAAAAGAATTGGTAGCTAAGTACAACTAAAAGTTTCTATAAGAAATGCCAAATTTAAAAGAGGTCAGAAATAGAATAGTATCGGTTGGTTCAACAATGCAGATTACAAGTGCCATGAAAATGGTGAGTGCTGCAAAATTGAATCGGGCTACTTATGCTATTTTACAAATGCGCCCTTATGAAAATAAAATGAAGGAGATACTTGAAATTGTAAGTTCAAGT
>JBFWYJ010000200.1:0-6230 GCA_050186555.1 Bacteroidia bacterium | reverse complement strand
TTAACCGGTCCGGAAAAAAAATTAGGCTTAAAATGTGACTGGACTGTTTTTAATCAAGTAATATTAGACCCCGAATTGATTGCATCTGTTCCCCGCGATTGGTGGTTTTTTACCGGCATGGACACTTACATTCATTGTATTGAATCACATAATGGTATCCGAAATAATGCATTTAGTTTAGCATATGGCGATAAAGCTCTTGATCTTTGTCGTGAAGTTTATTTAAATGAGGCGAGTGGTCAATCACCTGACAACGATGACAAATTGATGGTTGCTTCATTGATGGGAGGATTGAGCTTAACATATAGCGAGGTAGGCGTTTGTCATGCCTTAAGTTATGGATTATCAAAAATACATGGAACAAGGCATTGCTACGCCAATTGTCTAATATTTCAACATTTGGAGGATATTTACCCTGTGGGAGTTAAAGAATTCAAGAAAATGATTGAGAAACATAAGATTGAATTACCACAAAACCTTAGTAAGGATTGGGACGAAAAAACCATCAACGCTATGGCCGAGGTTAGCTATAATTTACCTTTTATGTGGAATCACGCCTTTGGAGACAACTTCAAGGAAATTGCTACCCTTGACTATATAAAAGACCTATTTAGACGATTATAAAGTTCTTCAATAACTTATTTTCTTATTTTTGTTGCCCATTTCATGACACATGAAGAACATTCGTAATTTTTGCATTATTGCCCATATTGATCATGGCAAAAGTACTTTGGCAGATCGTTTGCTGGAGTTTACTAAGACTGTTTCTCACAGAGAAATGCAGAATCAAGTATTGGATGACATGGATCTTGAAAAAGAAAGAGGTATCACCATTAAAAGTCATGCCATTCAAATGGCCTATGAATTTGAAGGTGAAAAGTATACCTTAAACTTAATTGACACTCCCGGACATGTTGATTTTAGTTATGAAGTATCTCGTTCTATCGCTGCATGCGAAGGAGCACTATTAATTGTTGATGCAGCACAGGGTATTCAGGCACAGACCATATCTAACTTGTATCTGGCATTAGAACATGATTTAACTATTATTCCTGTTTTAAATAAAATGGATTTGCCTAGCGCAGAACCGGAAGTTGTGATGGATCAAATTGTAGATTTGATTGGCTGTGATTACGAAGATATTATTCCTGCCAGTGGAAAAACAGGCATGGGCGTAGATAAAATTTTGGAGTCAATCATCAGAAGAATTAAATGTCCGGTTGGAGATCCTGAGGCTCCTTTACAAGCTTTGATTTTTGACAGCGTATTTAATTCATTTCGTGGAATCATTGCATACTATAAAATATTAAATGGCTCTATTAAAAAAGGTGATCAGGTAAAATTCTTTAATACCGGCGCTCAATATTATGCAGACGAAGTGGGCGTATTGAAATTAAAAATGGAGCCCCGTCAAGAAGTAAAAACGGGCGATGTTGGTTATATCATTTCAGGAATAAAAGATGCTAGAGAAGTTAAAGTAGGCGATACAATAACTCACGTTGTCAACCCTTGTAATAAAGCTATTGAAGGATTTGAAGATGTTAAGCCGATGGTTTTTGCGGGTATATATCCAGTAGATACTGAAGATTATGAAGAGCTTCGTTACAGTATGGAAAAGCTTCAATTAAATGACGCTTCTCTTACATGGGAACCTGAAAGTTCGGCAGCTTTAGGTTTTGGATTTAGATGTGGTTTCTTAGGCATGCTTCATATGGAAATTGTTCAGGAAAGACTTGAACGTGAATTTGGTATGACTGTTATTACAACTGTTCCCAACGTTTCTTACAAAGCACACACTTTAAAAGATGAGGTTATTGTTGTAAATAACCCAAGTGATTTGCCTGATCCTGCAAGAATTAATTTTATTGAAGAGCCTTTCATTAAAGCAAACATCATCACTAAATCGGAGTTTATTGGCCCGGTAATGCGTTTGTGTATTGAAAAAAGAGGAGAGATTGTAAACCAAAATTATCTTACTGCAGACAGAGTAGAATTAATTTTCAATATGCCTTTGGCTGAAATTGTTTTTGATTTTTATGACCGCCTGAAATCTATTTCTAAAGGCTATGCTTCGTTTGATTACTCTCCTTTAGAATTAAGACGAAGCGATTTAGTAAAAATGGATATTCTGCTAAATAGTGAACAAGTTGATGCGCTTTCTGCATTAGTGCACCGTAGTAATGCATATGATTTAGGCAGAAAAATGTGTGAAAAACTAAAAGAACTAATTCCGAGACAACAATTTGAAATTCCAATTCAGGCAGCAATTGGTGCCAAAATTATTGCAAGAGAAACAATAAAAGCCATGCGTAAAGATGTAACTGCAAAATGTTATGGTGGTGATATTTCCAGAAAACGCAAATTATTGGAAAAGCAAAAAGAGGGAAAGAAGCGAATGAAACAAGTTGGTAGTGTAGAAATTCCCCAAAGTGCGTTTATGGCTGTATTAAAGTTAAATGACTAGACTTAAATATTTCATCTTTTTCTCTTCCTTTTGTTTTAATCTTATTTTTTCTCAAATACAATGGCAGTTTGAGAAGGATTCTCTTATAACCTGGTATTATCAGGAGGGGGATGAATTTAATGGTGATACATTAAACAGATCCTATTGGAGCACCTGGTATGGCTGGGCAAGATCCATATCAAGCAACAAAGAACAACAATACTATACGGATAAAGGCAATCACTTTCTAAAAGACGGCAAACTATACTTAACCGCAAAAAAAGAGAAGATTAAGAAAAGATATGTTGATTGGCAAAATGATAATGACTCCATATTTAATGGTGATAAATTTGATGGGTTCAATTTAAGAGAATTCAATTATTCGGCAGGATTAATTCAAGCACATAATGATTTTCTGTATGGCTATTTTGAAATAAAATTTAAAAATCCATATCAAAAAGGATTCTGGCCGGCATTCTGGCTTTACGGCGGCACACCGAACGAAGAAATAGATTGGATGGAACTAAAATCAGAACGCGATAATCAAGTTCATGTTGGAAGACACTGCCAATACAAAAAGGATAATGTGTTCAGAACACTGTTCGGGAAAAAATATTGGGGAAGATGGGTGAAGTTTGAGGGATCATTGAAAGAAGGATATAATGTTATTTCAGGTATTTGGACGAAAGATAAATTAAAGTATTATTTAAACGGAGAATGCATTGCTATTGCAAAAACGACAATGAGTATCCCTAAAAAACTCGTTGCCAATATTGCCGTTTCAAGCAATAATGGTTCTTTTCCTCCCGCTCCGGATGACAATTTCAAAGATTCTGCCGTTTTTGAAATCGATTACATCAGAGTATGGAATCGTTACAAACAAAGTCCGAGGAGGCTTAACTTACTCAACATTCAATCAGATGAAAACATAGCTGGCGCAACAGAAATTGCAAAAAGCAAATTAATAACAAAAGATAAATTGCATTATGGCAAAAAAACCAATCATAAAAACGAAGGTTTTTTTGCCTCTATGATGCCTGAAAAAAATCAAAAGTACCAGTTGACCATATTAGGAAAAGAAATACCTGCAGACGGACAAGTATTTTTATACACTAGTGATAAAAATATTCTGTACCAATCATCTTTGAAATATGGTATTACAACTTTTGATTTACAAAAATATCTCAATGAGAATCTTGAATTGAAAATAATTGCTTTTGGTAAAACTGCTGAATATACATTTACAGTATATTAATTTCTAATTTTTCGGTACAAATAATACTCGTTGAGATTCAAAGACTGAAATTCTAAATAATACTTACTCTGCAATCCTTTCTTCTTAGGTATTAATACAAAATCTTTTGATTCCATCCCCCAAGGATTCATCCTGATATCATAATATCTCAACAAATAGAATTGAAAATCCCACTTCAAGTAAGTATCATAATCCACTTCCATGGTTTTGCTACTTCCAATCCCTTTGCCAATCTTGTGAACCTCTTCCAGGACTTTTTCATCGCGGAATACCCGTCCATAGTAATATACATTCAAAAACACAAAGAATATTAATCCGTAAGAAAGTAATTTATAGCATCCACTATATACGCGCGCCGATAACCGCCATTTATCAAATAAAGTACTAAATATTCTTGATGCATAAACAGATAAGGCTATTGCAATAATTGAAATGGCAGGCAAATAATAAACTGCCCGCTGTACCTTTGTTAGCGCTAAAGGAAGAACCCCTGCCATTCCTATTAAAAGAAATGAGTAAAAAATATTTCTTGAAGCTTGATTGAACTGTCCTTTCAATTTTAATGCTTTTTGAATTATCAGAGCCAAAACAATAAGTCCAATAGGGACTAATAAATCAGAAATTAACCAAAAAATAACAACGAACCTATTATCCACTTGTGGCTCATTTGATACCCTGAAAAATAATCTTTCCTTCAAATAAAAACCCAAACTCATGGCGGCTTTATCATTCAAAGAAACCAATAGTGTAAAAAACAGAATTGGTATCGCAATAATTGAAACAAGCAAAACGAGCGTTTCCTTCCAGCTTTTGTGTTTGTAAATAATCTGGAAACAAATAACAGATATTACAGGAAAAGCCATTGGGATGCCCTTCGTTAAAAATCCCAGACAAAGAGAAAAAGATAATACAAGAATGTGCTTTATCTTGCTCAAACGGTCTTCTGTAAAATAGATTTCATAGCTGCTATTTACACCAACTAAAACAAGAAAACTACCAACAATTTCAATCATGTTATTTGTGAATGCCCAATAAACAGTTGGCGTGATTATCCAAAGCAATAAAGGCAGCCAGGAATTAATTGAAAGATTCAATCTCGCTTTTATTTTATGCCATAAAATGTGAATTATTGTAACATTTAGAATAAAAAACGTTATACAAAATATCCGCTCGGTTAAAAAGCCGTCCCCAAAAAGCTTAAAGAACAACGACTCTAAATAATAAAACAATGGAGGATGCTCCATAAAATACATGAGATTCTGCTTCGCCCAACTGGTTGATAGAAAAGGAAACCAAAATTCCCCTATTCCATGTGCTAAATTCTTTGAAACAACTGCATATTGAATGCCATCCATGAACATACCATGACTCGTTAACGAGGGCAGCAGCAGAATTGCAGCAACTAGGCCGAATAGTACGGTAAATGGTTTATTGTAATCAACAATCATCAGAGAACAAACAAATATATCTAAAATCAGCATGAATGATAAAATATTTATATTCGTTGTTCGTTATAGACTAAATGCGTATTAAGCCATTGTTGTATATTTTGTTGTTTCTGACAAACTGTCTGTTTGCCCAGGAACACGATGGTTATAGTGTTAACCTGCCTAGATTCTATAAACAACAATTGCATTTTGGTTTTACCATAACTTTTAACCAAACTGATTTTAGACTTAATACCGTCAAAAACAGTGCTTTTCCGGACACTGTTATTACAAATAATGGACAGGATACGAAATACTATATGCGTTATATCTATACCAAACCCGGGCCGGGATTTGCAATTGGTTTGGTTACAGATTTTAGATTGCATGAATATATTCGGCTTAGAACAACACCAAATATTAGTTTTGCCTCTAGAAGGATAGAATATTTTTTATCCAATAACAATAGAGATAGCAGTAAATTATTTGAAAAAACAGTTGAGTCAACTTTTCTAATTTTCCCTATTGAAACAAAAATTCAATCAAAGCGTTTAGGCAATTTCAGTGCTTACGTTATTGGTGGGGGAGGTTATATGTTAGACCTTGCCTCGCGTAAAAAAACTGCAGGAGTAAGCGGTGGAGGTGCGAATCAATTAGATGATAATGTTAAACTTAAACGGGATGACTTTTATTATAGTGGTGGTGCAGGAGTTGACTTTTATCTTATGTATTTTAAATTAGGATTTGAGTTAAAGCTACACATGGGCACAAGGAATTTATTACGGAAAGAAAATAGTGTTTGGACAAATAGTTTAGAAAAAGTAAAATCAAGAATGGTTACATTTACCATTACATTCGAAGGTTGATTAGAAATCCTCATCATCCTCTTCAAATTCATCCGTTTTCTTTTTTTTCTTTTTATTTGGATTCTCAATTTCGAAATGTTGATTTGACTTTTTTTCTTCCTTAATTGTAGTATCCTTCTTGAACAAGCCGAATTCTTCTTTTAAGATTGCCTTGATGTTCTTTCTTTCTTCTTGAATATCTTCCTTAATTTTTTCCTTTAATCCCTGTCTATCATAAGCTATTTTTATGTCATCGATAT
>JBFWYJ010000199.1:0-6237 GCA_050186555.1 Bacteroidia bacterium | reverse complement strand
TTCGATTTATTAGAGGCGCCATTATATCTCCGGTAATAGAATATAGAAGTGACTCAGGTGTCTTTAATAAATAACTGGGATTAAACGCTTGTAATCCTAATCCTGAAGTTATGCTTAATGAAGGATAGAAGTTTGCTCTTGCAGATTTAACATCAAGTTTTGAGGCTTCTAATTCAAGTTCCGCTTTCTTTATATCCGGCCTGTTAAACAGTAATTGAGACGGCACTCCGATATAAACTGAATCAATATTTAGACTGTAATAGGTAGATGATTCTCTATTTACTTTCTGAGGAAATCTACCTACCAGAAAGTTGATTCTATTTTCAGTTTCTATAATTTTTTGTTTAACATAATACAAGTTACTTTGATTTTTAAGCACTTCTGCTTGAAACTTTTTCACTGCTAGCTCTGTTACCTTTGCAGCGTTTTTTTCAAGTTTTACTATTTCCAATGCCTCTGTCTGGATTTTGATATTATTATTTAAAACAACCAATTCATTATCAAGAGCTATCAGTTCATAATAGGATTTAGCAATTTCTGCAATTAAGTTTGTAAGAATAAAATGTTTGCCTTCACTAGTAGCAAGATATCTTAATACAGCTGATTTCTTCGCATTTCTTAGTTTTTTCCAAATATCGATTTCCCAACTGGCATTTAGGCCCAATTTAAAATCTGATAATGGATCCGGAAATTTAGTCCCTGGTTTAATGTCTGTATTAGCATCATTAGCTCCTTGGCTTGTATATCTTCCAACTTTTTCAGCTCCCGCGTTTGCACCTAAATTGACACTTGGCAGATATTCTCCTTTTCTAGCCTTTATTTCTGCTTTGCTAATTTCAATTTCCATAAGGGCAATGTTTAACTCCTGGTTGTTATTTAATGCAGTATCTATCAAGGCTTTCAATTTATTGTCATTAAAAAACAACTTCCAGGTACTTAATCCTGAATTGGCAGTGTCTGGATTGTTGAAATAAGTACTTGAGTATTTTATTTTATCCTTTTTTTGATTGATTTTTGGTATAGCGCATTTAGTCAACAAAAAAATTGAAAGCAAAGCCACAATACAATAATTTAGTTTCATTTTAGTTTTCATTTTTTGGTTCTTCATACGGTTTAAATTCATCAATACTATGTGCAAAATCATCTGTTAGTGAACTGTCATCTTCTTCTCTGATTAATTTTCTGCCTTTTGCCCAAGATCCGAATATGAAATAAAGTCCGGGAACGATAATTACACCAAAGACAGTTCCGAATAACATTCCTCCTAAAGCTGATGATCCAATTGTTTTATTTCCTATTGCACCTGCACCATGTGTAATAACTAATGGAATTAAGCCTGCGATAAAGGCGAATGAGGTCATTAAAATCGGCCTAAATCTAACTTTTGAACCTTCAATAGCAGCCTCTAACACCGTTGCTCCTTGCCTTTGCTTTTGAACTGCAAATTCTACAATTAAGACCGCATTTTTTCCTAATAATCCTACAAGCATTACAAGTCCAACCTGTGCATATATGTCATTCGAAAGTCCCATAGCCTTAATTAGCAGGAATGAACCGAATACTCCGGCTGGTAGAGATAACACTACGGCCAAAGGAATTATAAAACTTTCATATTGTGCTGCTAGTACGAAGTATACAAAGACTAATACTATGATAAAAATGTATATAGCTTCATTACCTCTTCTGGTTTCATCATATGACAATGCAGCCCAATCAATATCAAATCCGTTTGGTAATGTTTCTTGAGCAACCTCTTTCACAGCCTTAATTGCTTCACCACTACTATGACCCTTAGAAGGTCCTCCTCTTATTGCAGCGGTGTTATACATATTATATCTGTTTATTTCATTGGCACCTTGTTTTTTAGTGATTTTCATGAAAGAAGAAAAAGGCACCATTTCCTCTTTATTATTCTTCACATATAGATTCATAATATCTGTGGGTAACCGTCTAAATTCTGGATCAGCTTGTACAAACACTTTGAAGAATCGTTGAAACTTGATAAAGCCTAATTCATAGGTGCTTCCAACAAAAATAGATAGCGTATTCATGGCGTTTTCAATGGTTACTCCTTTTTGCATTGCAGCCTGATTATCAAATTCTATTTCATATTGTGGGTAATTAGCACTAAAAAAAGTAAATAAACCAGTAAGTTCTTTTCTCTTACTAAGTTCATGCATGAATTCATTTTTTATTTTTTCTAATTGCTTATAATCACCGCTATTAGTTTTGTCGAGCAATTGTAACGCAAAGCCACCTGCTGCTCCAAATCCTGGCACGGCGGGAGGATCAAAAAATTCAATTGTTGCTCCAGGGATTTCATGTGCTTTTTCTTCAAGTTCTTCAATAATTTCTGTGACAGTGTGTTCTCTTTCCGACCATGGTTTTAAATTAATTAAACAAGTACCGGCATTTGACCCTCTACCTTCGGTTAACACTTCATAGCCTGCAATAGACGAAACGGATTGAATGCCGTCAACTTCAAGTATTAGTTTTTCCAACTTATTAGAAAGGTCATTTGTTCTTTCTAATGTAGAACCCGGAGGTGTTTGAATGATGGCATATAACATTCCTTGGTCTTCGCTTGGAATAAATCCGGATGGTAAATTATTGGATATGAAAAATATGCCCAGTGAGAAAATAATAAACAGACCTGCTGTGATTGCTTTTCTATGAGCTATGCGTTTTAAAATATTTACATATCTATTTGTAAGTCTTTCAAACAGATTATTGAATGTATTCAGAAGCCTGTTTAGAATATTTTTCTTTTTTTCATGACCGTGATTATTTTTTAATATCATTGCACTTAAAACTGGTGTTACAGTTAAGGCAACAATACCGGAAAGAACTATTGACGAAGCCATTGTAATTGAAAACTGTCGATAGAATGTACCAACAGGTCCGGTCATAAACGATACAGGAATAAATACAGATACCATTAATAAAGTGATTGCTATAACAGCACCACTTATTTCACCAATTACTTTTCTAACAGCCATGTAAGGAGATAGATTTTCTTCTTCCATTTTGGCATGAACGGCTTCTACAACCACTATAGCATCATCAACTACAATTCCAATGGCTAGTACTAATGCAAACAATGTTATCATATTAATCGTCAAACCAAATATTTGCATGAAAAAGAATGCTCCTATCAATGAGATTGGAACTGCGAGTGTTGGAATTAGAGTCGAACGCCAGTCTCCAAGAAAAACAAATACAACTAATGCCACCAATATGAATGCATCTCTTAAGGTATGCAATACATTTTCAATTGATGCGTCGAGAAATTTGGAAACATCATAACTGATTTCATAATCCATTCCGGGAGGAAAGGATTTTTTTAATTCATCTAATTTTGATTTGACGTCTTCAATTACTGCGCTGGCATTACTTCCATATGTTTGCTTTAGGACAATTGCTGCTGATGGATGGCCATTCATGTTAGAGTAGATGTCGTAATATTCACTACCTAAAGAGATTGTAGCAATGTCTTTTAAATGTAACATCTCGCCATTGGGATTGGCTCTTATAATAACATTCTCATATTGCTCCTCAGTATTGTATCTGTCGGAGTATGCTAAAACATATTCTAACGCTTCAGCTTGCTTACTGTCTCCTCTGCCAATCCTACCCGGTTTGCCAATAATGCTTTGATCGCTTAAAGATTTCATGACTTCATCAGGAGAGATATTGTAGGCACGCATTCTATCTGGATTTAGCCAAACACGCATAGCATACTGTCTGCTTCCTAATATTCTTACTTGTCCAATGCCATTAATTCTTTGCAATTCCGGCACCATGTTTATTCCCGCATAATTGAAAAGGAATTTCATATTGGCATTCTTATCAGTGCTGTAAAGATTGACATACATTAACATGCTAGGAATTACCGGAGTGATGATAACGCCTTCGCGCTGCACTAAGTCAGGTAATCGATTTCTAACTTGTTCAACACGATTTGAGATCTGGACTAATGCTTGATTTATGTCTGTGCCTGGCTCAAATACGATTTGAATATTGGCTTCGCCTGCGCTTGTTGCATCTGAAGTCATGTATCTCATACCCCAGGCACCATTAATGGATTGCTCGAGAGGAATGATTACTGATTCTGACAGTGATTTTGCACTCGCACCCGGATATGAAGCGCTTACCATAACCATTGGTGGAGCAACTTCCGGGAATTGAGATGTAGGTAATGTATTGATGGATAATATACCCAAGAAAATAATGACCAGTGAAATGACTATTGCTAAGACCGGTCTATGAATAAATTTGCTAAACATTTTGAAAATAAATTTTATTCAACATAAATTTTTAAAGAAGTCAAAACTTTTTTTGGGTTTTCGTATTCAAAATTTATTTTATCTCCATCCTTAACTTTTCTGATACCCTCAACTAAAATTTTATCATTTTTATTAATGCCATCTTTAATAATATATAAATCCGGAATTTCTGATGCAATGGTAATTTCCTTTGACGAAACAACATTGTTTTTATCTACTACAAATACATATTTCTTTTCTAGAATTTCAAAGGTTGCCTTTTGAGGGATGATGACGGCGTTTTTAATTGGGGTGCTCATGATTACATTACCTGTTTCGCCATGTCTTAGTAATCCTTTTGGGTTTGGAAAAGTGGCTCGAAAGGCGATGTTCCCTGTTTCGTTATTAAAATCCGCTTCAATTGTTTTAACAACTCCCGAATATTCAAATTCTTGTTGATTGGCCATTATGAGTTTTACGTTCATGGCACTATCATGCTTAAAGTTCATTTTGTAATTCAGATATTCTGCTTCTGGTACATTAAAGTAAACCCACATTTCACTGTTATCTGAAAGTGTAGTTAGTAAATCACCTTCATCAACAAGGCTTCCTAAACGAACATGAAAATGATCCATAATCCCTGAAAAAGGCGCTTTAATTTCTGTAAATCCGAGATGTACTTGTGCAAGCGCTAATTCTGCTTTTGCTTTATCAAATTTGGCTTTTGCTAAAGCCAGTTCGTTTTTGGAAACGACATTACTATCGGCTAATGACTTTGTATTTAAGTACTCTATTTCTGCAAAATTAGCCTCTGCCTGTGCTTTCTGTGTCTCCGCCTGATAAAGTATGGGCATGATTTGAAACATCATTTGCCCTTCTTTCACATTTTGCCCTTCATCAACATATATTTTTTGTAAATAACCTCTTTCCAAGGCTCTTAGTTCTATATGTTGGATAGCGTGTATTTGACATACATATGCTTTTGTTATCGTTGTGTCTGTTAGTAAAGGAGTTGTGACTAAAAATTTTGTATTTATTTCTTTCGATTCATGGTGTTTTCCACAAGAAGAAAGAATTGCAACAGTGACAATTGCCAAAGAGAAAACTTTTCTTTTCATAAGTGAAAATTTATACTCTAACGAGTTTATTTTTTAGTAAATTTTGATTGATAATTCCTTGCTGAAATAATAGCAAGTAAATTCTGATTTTGATGAGATCAGATTAACTCTGAATGGTAAATCAAATACGAAAAGTTTCTAGAAGAAGAAACAGTGATTCTTGATTATTTAGTTCAGAATCATTTTTTGCTAAACCGGAATCACTTATAAATTGTTGATTGAGACAAGAAGTAAAATCCTCGGGGCTTAAAATAGAGTAGATGAATAGTGTTCTTTTTGTGAGTTTATTTTTATTAAATTTTTTGGTCTCTACTTCATCATTACAATCATCTTCAAAACTATCTTCCTCTTCTTGGAT
Source organism: Bacteroidia bacterium (assembly GCA_050186555.1). Classification (GTDB taxonomy): domain Bacteria; phylum Bacteroidota; class Bacteroidia; order B-17B0; family Aurantibacillaceae; genus Aurantibacillus. The sequence continues at coordinate 496 of JBFWYJ010000199.1, read as the reverse complement.
TTCAAACAGAAATTGAGGACCAGTATTATTAGTATGGTTTAATGGCGTTTTTATAAATACGAGTTCATCTACTTTTACTAACGTACATGAACCTGGGCTTAATATGGTTTTATCTAATGAAAGAGTTTGGCCTCTATTTTTACCAGAATTAGCAGAAAGTTGATTATACCCACCGCAAAAAATAAGCAACTGACTTAATAAAACACCTATTATAAGTCTTTTCATCGTGACAAATGTAGTAACATTTTAACTAGTAAGCATGTATTTTCAAAAAATTAACGTGGAAATGTTAATGGAAGCCTTTGAAATTTAATTTATTGTGTTTGTCTATTTAGAAAGTTTGCCTGAAACTGCTTTTTACTTTTTAAGAATTAAGTGGATCAATTTTTTATCCATTATCTGATATTGTTTCAATGTGATTGGGTAATAATTTGGTTTGATTTGGCCAGATAAAATTTATATTAATGAAATAAAAAATCCCCTGAAATTCTTCAGA
>JBFWYJ010000198.1:0-6239 GCA_050186555.1 Bacteroidia bacterium | reverse complement strand
ATTGGCAACAAAAGAAAAAAGTGCTGCAGATTTTTCTAATAATCATGTTTACGATTCTTATTCAATGTTTCATTACACATCATTCTTTAATGATGATAACATGTTTATTAAAGAATTCGAATTAAATAAAACAGATACACTTTCTTCAAGAACCGAGAAAGTAGATTTTATCATTGGGTCGGGACAACATACCAATTCGCATCTTCAAATCATTAATGGCTATGTTAATCAAATGCCTATGACCTATTACACACAAACAGGCAAGTGGGATTTACCTCCGGGGTTTGAGAATGGTTCGAATACAAGATTCTCCAGGAAAATAGGCTTGGAATGCATGACTTGTCATAATGGCTTACCGGATTTTGTGATGGGTTCTGAAAACAGGTACACCAATGTTCCAAATGGAATAGATTGCGAACGTTGCCATGGTCCAGGTAGCTTGCATGTTAAGAGAAAAATGAATGGAGACATAATTGACACATCAAAATACATTGACTATTCAATTGTCAATCCTTCCAAACTTAGCATTGACAGACAGTTCGATATTTGTCAACGCTGTCATTTACAAGGTAATATCGTTTTAAAAGAAGGCAAAAGTTTTTTAGACTTTAAACCCGGCATGAAGTTAAACGATTTTCAGCAAGTCTATTTGCCAAGATTTACAACAAGTGATGATGAATTTATTATGGCTTCTCATGTCGACCGATTGAAACAAAGTGCCTGTTTTATCAAATCAAAAGAAAAATCGTCCTTATCCAATTCTTTGAAGCCATATAAAGATGCTCTAACCTGTGTCACTTGTCATAATCCACATGTGAGCGTAAAACAAACCAATACGGAAATATTTAACAATGCGTGCAAAAACTGTCATAACGAAAATGGTAATTCAAAACTAAATTGTACAGATAAGCATTACTTAAAATACAGCGATGAAGCAAATATTGCTTCTTCCGACAAAAGGATAAGCTGTGTTAATTGTCATATGCCAAAATCAGGTTCTATTGATATTCCACATGTTACAGTACACGATCATTATATTAGAAAACCGGTCACTAAATCAGATAAAAAAGCTATTAAAAAGTTTGTTGGATTATACTGTATCAATGATTCTGAAATTAGCCAGAAACAAAAAATTCGGGCTTATTTGCAGCAGTATGAAAAGTTTGAGCAGCAACAGTATTATTTGGATACTTTAGAGCTTTTGTTTTCAAAAATCAAAAATCCATTCGAATCCAACCTTAATAAAGAATACATACAATTATTGTTCTATCAGAATAAGTATAATTTGATTTCCGAAAGCATCAATAAAAAAGGTTTACAAACTGTATTAAATTCCCTTCAAACAAAAAGTTACGATAACTACGATGCTTGGGTTTCATATAGAATTGGTGAATCTTACTTTCAAATCGGAGATATTAAATCTGCTGCAATATTCTACAAAAATGCACTTTCTCTTGCACCTTTTATTATAGAATTTCAAAACAAAACCGCCACTGCCATTGCCCTGTCAGGTAAGCAGGAAGAAGCATTTGTCTTATTACAGAAGTCAACAATGGATTATCCAAAAAATGCAATAGCGCAATCCAATTTAGGCTATATTTATTTGACAAAAGGCAATACACAAAAGGCACTGGAACATTTAAGTCTTGCTGTTAAACTTGATCCACATTATGAAAATGCCTGGTTAAACTTATCTGCCTATTATTTGTCAAAAAACCAATTGGATTTGGCGAAAAATACATTAAATAAGGTCTTATCTTTGAATCCGAAAAATAAGCAAGCGCTAGATTTATTAAATAGAATCAAAAATTAGTTTTGGCAAAAAAAAGTAAAATAGGCGGATTAAGTTTTTTAATCATCATAGGATTAATTGCCGGTGGTGGATATTGGTTTTATGAAAACTATTTTAAAAGCACCGTATCAGTCAAAGGAGACTATGAATTTGTCTATGTTCAAAGCGGTTATGATTTAAACGATTTGATTTTTGATTTGCAAGAAAACAACATTGTTAAAGACGCTGATAAATTCGAATGGCTGGCAGATAAAATGGATTTACAAAGTAATATTCATCCCGGTAAATATAGAGTTACCAGAGGAATGACTTATCGCCAATTGATTAATTTAATAAAGTATGATAAACAGGAATTGGTTGATATTCACATCAACATTCAGATACATGACATAGAAGATTTTTGTCAGTACATCTCAAAAAAATTAGAGTTGGATAAAAGAATGCTTCAGGACTACTTTAGCGACAACGAGAAATTAAACCGAGATTTTGGGTTAAACACTGACAATGCTTTTGGTGCCTTACTGATGAAAGATTACAAGTTAAGTTGGGCAATTACCTTACCGGATTTCATTGAAGAATTAAAAAAAACCTTTCATGAATTCTGGACAGAAGAAAAAAAACAAAGAGCAAAAAACAATACAGGTTTGAGTGTAGCTGAAACAATCGTGCTCGCCTCCATTGTTCAGAATGAAAGTCGAATAGCGACAGAACAACAAAAAATTGCCGGTGTTTATTTAAACCGACTTAAAAAGAATATGTTGCTGCAAGCAGACCCTACATTGGTTTTTGCCAACAAGGCATGGGGTTCTCAACGAGTTTACAATAAAGATAAAGAAATAGATTCACCATATAATACCTATAAATACAAGGGATTACCTCCGGGACCAATTTCCCTTGTCTCTACAATTGCCATCACGAATGTGATTGAACATACCAAACATAATTATATATTTTTCTGTGCCAAACCTGAATTGAATGGATACTCTAATTATTCTGAAACTTACGAGCAACACCAGGCCTTTGCAAGATCATATCAAAGGAGTCTTAACAAGAAAGGCATAAAATAATTCAATGATTGCTTCTTATATTATTTTATCTTTGTTTTAATGAACAAGATCATCATTGCTATAGACGGTTTTTCCAGTTGTGGTAAGAGTACAATCGCTAAAGCGCTTGCTCAAAAATTGAATTATAATTTTATTGACACAGGAGCGATGTACAGAGCTGTAACTGTATACGCCCTAAGAAATCAGTTAATTGTTGTAAATAATAATTGGAAGGGATTAATTGAGGCATTACCTAAAATTCAAATCACGTTCAGATACAATGACAAACTTCAAAAGTCTGAGATATACCTTAATGGTGAAAACGTTGATGAAGCCATTAGGACAATGGAGGTAAATAATAATGTAAGCGCAATAAGCGCCTTAAAAGAAGTGCGCCTTGAAATGGTTGCATTACAAAGAGAGATGGGAAAAGAAAAGGGAGTGGTAATGGATGGAAGAGATATTGGTACGAATGTTTTTCCTGAAGCGGAATTGAAAATTTTCATGACAGCAGACATGATGGTTCGTGCTTATCGAAGGTTAGATGAATACAAAAGCAAAGGTATTGAACACGATATTAATGATGTTTTAAAAAATATTGTGAAAAGAGATTACGAAGACATGTTCCGTTCAGAAAACCCGCTTTGCGTAGCAAAAGATGCTATAATAGTCGACAATTCGAACATGAATAAAGAAGAACAGTTAGAACATGTTCTTAATCTAATTAAAGAAAAATCTTTACTTCAGGCTTAACCTGTGAAGCAAAAGCACGGAATATTTAAGTCATTTTATTTTGCATTGAAAGGAATACGCTTTGCTTTAAATGAAAGAAATTTTAGAATTCATTTAGTTGCTGCGTTACTATCAATAATTCTTGGAATATTACTAAACATTAACACAACAGAATGGTTGTTTGTATTTATCTGCATTGGCGCAGTGTTATCGCTTGAAATTCTGAATACTATTGTTGAGTCAATATTGGATAAACTTCATCCTGACGTTCATCCTGAAATTGGCAGAATAAAGGATTTGTCTGCCGGCGCTGTTTTAATAGCAGCAATCACAAGTATCGCAATTGCCTTTTTCATTTTTGTTCCGAAAATTCTAATAAAACTCTCTTAATTTATCGCTTCTTCAATCTTTATTTTGATTCCGCAATTAAAATGTCCTTTTGGACAAGCTTTATATCCATGTAAGCCACATGGTCGGCAATCCATTGAACCGGCATCAATGATTTTACTATTATCAGACAATGGATAGAATCCAAATTCTTTAACAGTTGAACAGAAAAATGCCTTAACGGGAGCATTGGTTGCACTCGCCAGATGAAGCGGCGCACTATCATTCACATAATTCATTTTTGCTTTTCTCATTAAGGCTGCCGATTGCAATAAAGAAAGTTCGCCACATAAATTTGTAAACTTAACTTCAGGTAAAGCTTTAATTAATTGGTGAGCTAGATGTTTGTCACTAGAAGCCCCTAAGATGTAAATGTTTTTATCTTTTAATTCCTTGCATAAATCTATCCACTTTTCAATTGGCAATTGTTTCGTAAACCATACGCTGCTTGGTGCAATACAGATATAATCCTGACCTAAATATCGTTTCACAGCCAGTTCATCATCTACTGTTGGATAAATTTTAGGTTTATATAATTCATCTCCTGCAAAATCAGCAATTAAATCATTGTATCTTTCTATTTCATGACGACCGTCACCAATTTTATGTTTTGGTGCATGGTTAAACATATAAGAGAAGGTTGTTTGCTTATAACCGGCCTTATGTCGAGCACCCGAAAAAGCAGTTAAAAAACCTGAACTAGTATAACGGTGACAATTTACCACCATATCAAAGTTTCGTTTTTTTATTTCTCCTAATAATTTAAATAGGTTTTTTAATTTTTGTTTTGATTTATCCCAAATCAAAACTTCATTTAAAAAGGGATGATCTAGATAAATACCTTCATTACCTTTTCTTACAAGAATAGAAATTTTGGATTCAGGAAATTGATGGTGCAACTTTTCTAACAAAGAAGAAGCAAGTATGGCGTCACCAATAAACGCAGTTTGTATTACAAGAATATTGTTGTAGTAAACTTCCAATTATACCGCGACGTTGTATTCCCTTAAAGTATCATTCAAACTAGTTTTCAAATCTGTACTTTCCTTTCTTTTGCCAATGATTAAGGCACATGGTACCTGATAGTCACCTGCAGGAAAAGTTTTAGTATAAGAACCGGGAATTACAACGCTTCTTTCAGGTACATAACCTTTCATTTCTATAGGTTTATCACCCGTAACATCGATAATTTTTGTTGACATTGTAAGCACGACATTAGCGCCAAGAACAGCTTGCTTCCCTACTCTAACACCTTCCACAACAATACATCGACTGCCAATAAAACAATCGTCTTCAATAATTACAGGTGCAGCTTGCACAGGTTCTAAGACTCCTCCAATTCCAACACCACCACTTAAATGAACATTCTTTCCTATCTGAGCACAACTACCAACAGTAGCCCAAGTATCAACCATTGTACCGCTATCAACATAGGCGCCAATATTTACATAGCTAGGCATCATGATTACGCCAGGTGCTAGAAATGCTCCATAACGTGCTACGGCATTAGGAACAACTCTTACACCTAATCCGGCATAATTTTGTTTTAAGGTCATTTTATCATGATATTCAAATGGCCCAACTTCAATTGTAGCCATTTTACGAATTGGAAAATACAATATCACTGCTTTCTTCACCCATTCATTCACCTGCCAATTGCCATCAGGTAATGGCTCTGCAACCCTCAATTTTCCTTTATCCAAATCTTCGATAATGTTTTCAATTGCAATGACAGTTTCTTTGTTCTTTAATAGCTCTCGGTTCTCCCAAGCAGCCTCAATAATCTGTTTCATGGTTCTAATTTTGACTTGCAATTTACAAAAAATGCCTATATTTGCGCTCCATTGATTGGAATGGTCCCGTAGCTTAATTGGATACCCGCCTGCCGACACACAGGCCCGAGCGACGGCAGACAGGTAGCACTTGACTACGGAATTAAAGTTTTGTGCATAAGGTGGAAAAAACGTTCTTTATGTATGTGCTGGTTAGCAAAGTGAAAAGTTTGCGATTTTATGGTGGAATGTCTGAAGATGCTCAAAAGCGTTTGAAAGAACATACCAGCGGTAAAACCAAATCCACAAAAGGATACATTCCTTGGGAATTATTCTTTTTTGAAAAATTTTACGATAGAAATGCTGCCAGAGATAAAGAAAAGTATTTGAAATCAGGTTCCGGTAAGGAATCTATTAAAAATAAATGGTCCCGTAGCTTAATTGGATAGAGCACTTGACTACGGATCAAGAGGTTAGGGGTTCGACTCCCTTCGGGATCACCAAGAGAGA
>JBFWYJ010000197.1:0-6244 GCA_050186555.1 Bacteroidia bacterium | reverse complement strand
AAATATTACAAACCGTTTTCAGAATTTGTTTTAAGGCAAGAAATATGAGAATGATTGTAATGATTTTTAAATAGAACAGATAAAAAAAATCGATTCTAAACCAATAGTTTTTTATTTGCTGGGAGATTACGGCTTAAATGACAAGAATCATCCGTCCAATTCTAAACAGTTCAGAGAGTTAATTAAGCACTTGAGTGATTATTCACATACAGGAATTCATCCTTCCTTTGGCTCAAATTATAAGAAAGATCAATTAGGTAAGGAAATTATTCGTTTGCGGGAAATCGTGCACAAAGAGGTTGTATTGTCGCGGCAGCATTTTGGAATGTTACAGTTTCCGAACACATACCAAAAAATAGTAAATCTAGGAATTACTGATGATTACAGCATGGGTTTTCCTCAATTTAATGGTTACCGTGCAGGCACTTCATTTGTATATAAATGGTTTGATCTGTCGAAAAACCTTCAAACAGAATTGAGAATTCATCCTTATGCAATCAATGATGAGGCATTTGGAAAAGAGACAAATTATAATCTTGAAGAAATGCATAATAAATTTCAACGTTATCTTCATGATACATTAGAATTAGGCGGAGAATTGCAAATCGTCTTTCGTTCAAACAGTTTTTCAAACAACCCTAAAAACAAGGTGTATAAAGACTTTTTAAGCTATTTAGTAGTTGAAGCGCAGCAAATTTCAATGCGATAGATTTACTTGATATACAATTCAATAACCATTTAGTAATCAATAAATTGTTAATAAATATTATCAAAATTTTTCACGGTAATTGAAGATAAAATCGCTAAACTTGTGGACGAAAATTTTAGAAAAGATGGCAGAAGTACATTTAACAGGTATAGAATATATTGAATTGAATACACAAAATACCTTGGATTTTCAATACAAGCCGGATGTTCCCAAATTGCAATTGGTTGGTAATATCTTGAATGCTGAGAATGAAGATGAGGAATTGGGTGTATTATTTCTAACGCAAAAGCAATTGAATCAAATTCTTGCAAATAAGGAAGTTGATTTGAAGGTACAAGATGACAGATGGTATTTAAATAAACCACTTACCAAGGAGCAAATAAAGAAAATTGGACTTGTTGACATTAACGCTAATTTCATGGGAAATGCCGGCGATTTAAAATGCTACGAGGCAATTGAAATAGCTGAATAGTTTACCATTCTGCCGGTCCTTTGCGTTTTGACAAAGGATGTTTCGGAAATATTTGGTAAAAAACTTGATCAGGCCAAAAATGTAATTTTAAACTGTAGGTGGGCGATAACAAACGCTCACCTATTTTTTTGTTGTTTTTCAGCACAAATCTATAGCCAACATCTGTTCCAAGCCCAAGCCATTTAAAAATTTTGAATTGAACAGTTATTCCGGGCTCATAAAGTAATAAGAAGTACTTGGCATCGCCATAATTTAAATAATATTCTTTCTTCGTTTGAAACCACGACATACCCGCACCCGCTTGAATAGGAACGGAAAGTTGCCACCTCTTTGTTCGATGAAAAACAAAATCAATGTAATAACTTAAATAAGCGAACTTTAGGTATTTTGTTACTGTGTCTATTTCTGTCCCACCAATTCCAACCGTTGTGAATTCAAATGGTAATTCAGATTTGAGCCAGCTTATACCACCACCAATTCTTAATTTTCTTTTATAAGCAACACCTAGCCTTACACCCCTAACATTAATCAATTCGTTGTCAATAAAACTATACCTTGTTTCGATACGGGCGTCAATACTGGATTTGCCATTCAAGATAGTAGTTAATGAATCTTGAAATTGTGCTTTTGATAAAGAAGCAAATAAGATGATAATAAAAGATAATTTATTTTTTAATGTTCTCAATGTGAGCAAAATTACGTGTATAAATCCTGTAATAATTCACTATTTCCTAATTGTTTCAACAAGTTTCAAATTGTATTTTTAAAAATCATTAATGCTTGATACGCCAATAGGATATTTAAAGGGAATTGGCCCGTTACGTGCCGAATTGTTAAACAAAGAAATCGGAATTTATACTTTTCGTGATTTGCTGTTTTATTTTCCTTTTCGCCATATCGATCGCAGTCAATTTCACCAAATCTCTGATATTATAGATGAAAGCAGCCCCATTCAGTTAAAAGGTGTGATAGAATCGTTGCAAATGATTGGTGAAAGAAAGGGTAAGCGACTTGTGGCACGCTTTACCGATAAGACAGGAACAATTGAATTGGTTTGGTTTAAAGGTCATCAGTGGATGGCAAGAAAACTTCAAGTTAATATTCCTTATGTGGTTTACGGGAAACCTAGCTTGTTCAATAGAAAATTTAACATTGCTCACCCTGAGGTAGATTTATTAAGTGAGTATGAAAAATCAAACACATCAGCCTTTCAACCGGTGTATCATACTACAGAAAAGTTGAAACAGAAAGGGATAGACAGTAATGCTATTCGGAAAATGATGGTTCAATTGTTTCTTCAAATAAACCCAAATGTTATCGAAGAAAACATTGAGGATAGTCTTTTGCGTAAATTGAAGTTGTTTGGAAGGTTTGCTGCAATTCAACAAATGCATTTTCCTGATAGCGATACAAATCTTAGAAAAGCCTTGCTAAGATTGAAGTTTGAAGAATTGTTTTATGTGCAATTGCGACTTTTACGATTGAACAAAGTTCGAGCGGATATTGTAAAAGGTCCGGTTTTTGAAAAGGTTGGAGATTTATTCAATCAGTTCTACCATAATCATCTGCCCTTTGATTTAACTAATGCTCAGAAAAGGGTGATTAAAGAAATTAGAATAGATTGCGGCTCCGGTAAGCAAATGAACCGTTTAGTGCAAGGTGATGTTGGAAGTGGGAAAACCGTAGTTGCATTGATGTCGATATTACTGGCAATTGACAATGGTTACCAAGCCTGTATGATGGCTCCTACAGAAATTTTGGCGCAACAACACTTTGAAACCTTCAAAGAGCTCCTTCAAGACATGCCGGTAACAATAAAATTATTGACGGGTTCAACAAAAGCTAAGGAAAGAAGGGAATTGCTAAAAAACTTAGAAGAGGGCAATTTAAATATCCTTATAGGAACTCATGCCTTAATTGAGGATCATGTGGTTTTTGCTAATTTGGGATTTGTTGTTATTGATGAACAGCATCGTTTTGGTGTGGCACAAAGAGCTAAATTGTCTAAGAAGACCAATAATCCGCACATACTTATCATGACTGCAACGCCAATTCCAAGGACTTTGGCCATGACACTGTACGGTGATCTGGATACCAGCATAATCGATGAATTACCGCCCGGTCGAAAACCAATTAAAACAATGCACTTTACGGAAACGCATCGCTTACGTTTGAATGGATTTATAAAGGAACAAATAGAATTAGGCCGACAAGTGTATGTCGTGTTTCCCTTAATTCAGGAAAGTGAGAAATTGGATTATCAAAATCTGCAAGCTGGTTATGATAATTTGGTTACAGAATTTCCTCCTCCACAATTCCAAATAAGTATTGTTCATGGCAAGTTAAGTAATGAGCAAAAAGAGTTTGAGATGAATCGTTTCATGAAAAAAGAAACGCAAATAATGGTTGCTACCACAGTAATTGAGGTGGGAGTTAATATTCCGAACGCTTCTGTTATGGTTATTGAAAGTGCTGAAAGATTTGGACTCTCTCAGTTACATCAATTACGCGGTAGAGTGGGAAGAGGAGCTGATCAATCTTATTGTGTTTTAATGACAGGTTATAAATTAAGTCAGGATAGCAGAACCAGAATGGAAACTATGGTAAGAACCAATGATGGTTTTGAAATTAGTGAAGTTGATTTAAAACTACGTGGTCCCGGTGATATTGAAGGTACGCAACAGAGTGGGGTAGTTGACTTAAAATTGTCTGATTTGGCTCGCGATGGTCAAATCGTGAAAATGGCAAGAGAAGAAGCGAGAATAATTATTGAAGAAGATAAAAATCTCGATTTACAGAAAAACCTAATTTATAAAACGCAATTAGAACTTTTCTACAAATCGAGACCAGATTGGAGTAAAATAGCTTAATTACTTATTACCTTTTACGATGAACCACCACAAAGCTACATAAACAGCTTCCGGTTTAGCTCCTTTGATAGCGTTTGTAACATCGCTCATTTTGGCAATCGTACTGTTGCTGGAATTACGAATGTTATCACCATCGATTTTTAATACAGTTGAATTACTGGAGTTGCGGATTGTTTTACCATCGCTATCAACTTTGCCAACTGAACTGTTACTTGAATTGCGAATAGTTTTACCATCACTGTCAATTTTTCCTACAGAAGAATTACTGGAGTTTCTTAAAGTTTTACCATCGCTGTCCATTTTGTACTGAGCGCTGGCAATACCACTTACTAAACAGAAAGCGGCAATAGCAAATAATTTTTTCATATAATTTAATTTTTACCAATTTACTCAAATTTTTAGAAATATATGCTTGTTTAAAATGCGTACATTTAATCTTTCATGAACATTATTAAAGAAGATACAATTGTTGCATTGATAACACCTCAGGGTCAAGGTGCCATTGGGGTAATTAGGATTAGTGGTAATCAGTCATTTTCGATAATTGAAAAGATATTTTTTAGCAATTCAGGCAAATCAGTTAACATAAAGCAAATTAAGTCTCACTCAATAAGATTCGGTTTAATTAAACACGAAGGAATTGTTATTGATGAAGTTCTGGTAAGCATTTTTAAAGGACCAAATTCTTATACAGGCGAGGACACAATTGAAATCAGTTGTCATGGTTCTTCTTATATTATCCAAAAAATCATTCAATTAATAATCAGTTTAGGAGGAAGAACGGCAGAGCCGGGTGAGTTTACTTTAAGAGCATTTTTAAATGGGAAACTGGATTTAAGTCAAGCAGAGGCTGTAGCAGATTTAATTGCGAGTAATTCGGCAGTTTCGCATCAGGTAGCGATGGAGCAAATGAGAGGTGGATTTAGTAATAAAATTGCCATATTGAGAGAGCAACTTGTCAATTTCGCTTCTTTAATTGAACTGGAATTGGATTTTTCGGAAGAAGATGTTGAGTTTGCAGACAGAACGGACTTAAAAAAATTAATTGATCAAATAATCAATATCGTTGAAAAACTATTGAGTAGCTTCGAATTAGGAAATGTTATTAAGAAGGGAATTCCTGTTGCTATTGTTGGCAAACCTAACGCAGGAAAATCAACTTTGCTTAATTTGCTTTTAGAAGAAGAAAAAGCAATCGTTTCAGAAATTCCAGGCACAACAAGAGACATTATCGAGGATGAAATAGTAATTGGCGGTGTAATGTTTCGTTTTATTGATACGGCCGGAATAAGAACAACGAATGATATTATCGAGCAAATAGGGGTAAACAAAGCATTAGATGCGATAAAAAAATCGGCGATAATCGTATACTTATTTGATTCCCATGAAATAGGATCCGGTGATTTAAGACAGGAATTGGAACTAATAAATAATAATTTAACGAATGCCCAGGTAACAATTGTAGCCAACAAAAGTGATACCGAGAATTTAAATGAATTAAAAGAAGAGTTTTCGGAATACCCGGAGATAATTTATATATCAGCCAAAGAAGGTAACAATATACAGGAATTGAAAAGTAAATTATTGGCATTATTTGATGCAAGAACAATTAATGCTACTGACACAATTGTAACAAATGCAAGACATGCAGAATCATTGCGGAGAAGTAATGAAGCATTGAGAAGAGTTTTAGAAGGCTTAAATACAAATATCCCAAGTGATTTATTGGCAATTGACATTCGTAAGACTTTGGATGAACTTGGTGCCATTACAGGACAAGTAACTAATGAGGACTTGTTGGATAACATCTTTTCTAAGTTCTGTATCGGGAAGTAATTAAAGCCAAGTTGTTGTATTTGTACCAAGATAGTCTTTGCGACTCACTTAGTGTTTGATTTCAGTAAACAAACAAATGTTTTTAGCTTAAATGAATAAACAGTAAATTTAAAGAGCGCATTACCGTTGATAGCCCATTTTCAAAATACCATTCATGCTAGAGCAATAGTAAAAGCAGTAATTTTCTTCTGTTTTGTGACTCAACTTTTCTCTCAAAGACCATCTTTTAATTGTTCTAGCCCCCTATAAATCGGACACGGTTTGACAAAGTTCGGTTAAATTTTCGATATTTTTTTCATTTAAAATAAATTCATTTTCGTTAAAATCTTTAATGAACTGATTTGGTGTTTTATAATT
>JBFWYJ010000196.1:0-6291 GCA_050186555.1 Bacteroidia bacterium | reverse complement strand
CAGTAGTGCAACTATCAGATAAAAATATTTAATACTCAGCGCTTTCAAGAAAACGCAAAGTTACAGCATTTAGAATTAAAATTCGATTACGGATGATATTTATCAATCAAATAAATGACTGCGCCAATGGCTGCTGCACCAAGCTCCAACTCTCGTTTATTTACTTTATCAAAAGTATCATCTTGTGTATGGTGAATATCAAAATACCTTTGGTTATCCGGTTCATAACCCATTAAAGGTACACCCAATTTCTTTAGCGGACCAATATCTGCACCGCCACCACCTTGCTTTATATCAATATAGTATGGTACAAACAAATCTGAATACTTTGACACTAAATTATATAAGCCATTTGCCGTATCAACTCCCAAACCCCTTGGCGTAAAGCCTCCTGCGTCAGTTTCTAATGCTGCTAAATGTTTCATGTTTTTTTCTTCAGCCTCTTTTGCATAAGCGAAGCCTCCTCCTAGTCCATTCTCTTCATTCATAAAGCAAACTGTTCTAATGGTATGCTTTGGTTTAATCTTTAAATCTTTGAACATTTTCATTAAATCAATTGTTTGCACAATACCCGCACCGTCATCATGCGCTCCCTGTCCGTTATCCCACGCATCCAAATGTCCCCCTGCAATGATGTACTCATCCGGTTTTTCAGAGCCTTTAATTTCACCAATTACATTAAACGATTCTTTATCCGGTAATGTTTTTGATTCATTTTGCAGAAATAATTTTAAAGAGGGGTCTTTTGATAATGATTCACTTAACTCATTCGCTGCAATGTAACTCAATGCAAAGGTTGGTATTTTTACTTTGGAAATACTTGTATCATATTTCATGTTACCCGTATGAGGGGAGTTATTTCTTGCATTTGTCATGCTTCTCACAACTGTCGCAACTGCTCCATACTTAGCAGCGTTAGAAGCACCCGCATGTCTGTATTTCACGTAAGTGCCATAGGAAGTACCCGGACGAATATGCGTGTCGTCAAAAGCCACATCATAAAAAACAACCTTGCCTTTTATTTTTGCCTCGCCCAATTTTTCCAATTCATCAAATGATTTTATCGCAATCACTTCTGCAGTAAGTCCCTCTTTTGGCGTACATACCGAGCTTCCTAATGTGGTAATGGCTAATTTTCTATTGAGGTTTAATTTCTTAGAAATTAATTTACAATTTTCAACCTTGCCTCTCACCCAATGCGGCACCATGCAAGGCTGAAGATAAACGGTATCTGCGCCGGCCTCATATAAAGCCTTCTTAGCCCATACGATGGCTTTCTCAGCATTCTCACTTCCACTTAAACGTCCGCCAATCTTAGTTGCCAAATACTCCAGATTTTTATAACTGTTGCTTTTGGTTAAATAGAAATCGTAGATTTTCTTCAATTGTATAGAGTCCTGATTTTGTGATAATAAAACAACAGGTAAAAACAATAATAATACTTTCATTTTCTTCATAATATAAATTTAATATTTCCCTCCTGAACCGGCGCCACCAAACTCACCACCTCCCATGTTTACTCCATCGGCTGTATTTCCCAGTGCACCTTGTGTTCCAAAACTTTGCGCAATAGCTAATGCTTCTGTGTGCTTTTTGAAATAGCTATCCTCATTCGGATCCGCCTCGTCTGTTAATAATACGTGACCATTTTTCAATTTTTTAATGGCTAAATAAGCTACCAATATCATTAATAGTCCGGCAAGTGTAAGTACAATTTCAGGGTGACCAAGACTGAAGTAGTACTTGAATGTAAGAGCCGTTGCTGCTAAAACCAATAAGCCTGTCCACAAATACAACTTGTCTTTTCTTTTTATCCCTAAATATAAATACACAATAGGTACTACTACTGTAAATAGATAAAAAAACCAAGCCATTGGAATATCCTCTCCCTTTTCCAGTACCAATCCAAATTGTTCAATACTGGTTTCGCGGATAATGAAATAATTACCTGACATATACAAAACTGTTAACCCAACAAACTGTAAAATAAATTTAGAGCGGTTTAAGTAACGATTCTCCCAAAAATTTTCATTCTTTCTGATAACAACTAACACTATATACGATACAATCATAAACACGAAAGGCATGATATATTTGGCAATAGGGCCAATCTTCATGACTGCAAAAAACAAAAAGGTGTAAAAAGAAACGATTGTGGTTAAAGTCATGATTCTATCCAGGTATCTCATCATGGCAAAAAAGGAAACAGGAACTAATAAAAAAGCAATGAGCATAAAAGCATCTTCTTCCTTTAAATTATCACCAAAAGCAAAAGCAATAAAAGAGATAAAGCAAGATATTGCTGTGTAAAGCAATGCGTCATCAACTCCAGAGCCATAGAGTTTCAAAATATTGGTAAAAAACTCCAAAGCAACTGCACTGATGATTAAAAACAATAGTGAAAATATAATTGTAAACACTTCTCCTGTTATTGCATCAAACATTGGCAACAACATCAAAGAAAATAATCCCATTACAGCTGAAACCACAAAACAAGCCAATAAGAACAAGCAAATTCTGATAAAAATATTTGGTCTGAATAAATCAGATTTACAAGCTTTCATAACAGAAGCCATCTTGGTATCATCAATTAATTGATATGCATACCATTGCTTGGCTTTCTTAAGCAATCTGATATTCTCTATTTTTTCTTTATCGTACTTAATCATTTACTATACCAAGAATGCGTTTATAATAAATAAAAAACAAGATGATACCTACGCATGATGCAGCAACATAAAAGAGTCCGAATGAAAAACTTAATTCATTACCAACATCAATTAACAAATGAAAAATCATATACGTTAATCCGATATAACAATACATCACGCTAAGCAACAAAAACAAAAAAGATTTTTTTTGAACTGCATACTTGTAGTAATAAAATCCCGTTCCTAGTAATAACGGAAACGCTATCCATTTCAAATAATCTGTAAACATCGCAGACAGCAATGCTATGAAAGTCATGTTAGAAGCGAATTGGTGAAAAGTATCAATAAAATGAATTTTCCAATCTTTCTTTGTTGACAATTCTGTAAATCCAATCAATAAAACACCAAGCAATATTGCCGAATTGATAATTGTTATACTGAAGAAGTCATTTTTACTTAACAATTCAAGTGGCGTAACCGATAATCCAATCCATGCTGCGAGACCGGTTATTCCTAAGCTCAACGCCCCGCGATGATCAAATAAATAAGCAGCCGCAAAATAAACTAATGTTGGAAACAAGGTAGCTAATCCCCAATGCACACCAAATAGATCGTACTGATATTGCACATAGCCAATAAGCACGCCAAACAGCAAACAAGATAACAACACTACATAATCAAAGAAAACATTACTATGTTGCTGTACTTGCCAGGAAAAAGGTAGTTTATTTTTAAAAATGTAATATGCTCCTATGATATTTAATAATGTAATGACGGCAATGATAATTGAATGACCAATTGTATCAATGTTCTCATAAACTAAAATGCTTATTCCGCCAACAAATAATAAAATCCCTAAATACAATATCATCCTCAATTCCCAATGAAGCGACATTGGTTTTTGATTTTCAAAAGCTTCAATGTTGTTCAACTCCTCTTTTGAAAACAATCCTTTATCTATGAATGATTGGTATTTTATGTTATCTTATTTAATTATTAGTTTTTTTACAAGTTCATAGCCGCAATAACTATTGATTTTGTTGCGTAAGCTTTCCATCCTATATATGATTTCGGTACGTAAAACAGGACTATCAATAGAAATGTACATCACTCCGTAATCATCAAACTGTATAGCAGTTGTGTGGTTTTTAACCATTTTTCCAACGATATCTTCCCAGTTCTTTTTAACAGAATATCTACTTAATTTAACGTCAAGCTTCTCATCTTTCAAAATTTTTGAAATAGCATCTCCAATACTTATTAAATTATTCTTCTTCATTATATCTCCTTTACCACCGCTTTATCAACATTAAAAAACTTAGTTTCCTCTTCATAGCCCTCAAACAAAACACGCATTCTGTCTTCATGCGTATCTGTAATAAATACTTGTCCGAACTCTTCCTTTCTAATCAGTTCCATCAATTTCCCAAATCGGAAGGCGTCTAATTTATCATACACATCATCTAAAAGAAGTATTGGCTTAATTCCTTTCTTCTTGTTTATATAGCTAAACTGCGCCAGTTTAAGCGCTAACAAATAAGATTTTTGCTGTCCCTGAGATGCAAATTTCTTTACCGGGAACGCATTAATTAAAAAATGTAAATCATCTCTATGTGGACCAACGCTTGTGTATTCCAGTGCTTTGTCTTTAGCTATCGTAGCTAACAATGCAGTTTTAAAATCACGGTTACCAATTGAAGATGTATAATCTAAAGATACATCTTCCGCTTCGCCGCAAATAATTGCATAATACTCATTAAAAATAGGGATGAATGATTTAAGAAATTCCTTTCTTTTATTAATGACGGTAGTTCCAAATAAGGCTAACTGCTCATCATAAACAGTTAAAAGGTTGTTATCAAAAGAGTGATTTTTAGCAAATTGTTTTAATAGTGCATTTCTTTGTTTTAAGGCAGATGCATATGAAACAAGAGATTCCAAATACGATTTATCATATTGTGAAATAATCGTATCAATAAATCGGCGTCTCACTTCTGCTGTTCCCCAAATCAATTCACTGTCATTTGGCGTAACCATTACAAGCGGGAAAAGTCCGATATGCTCACTTAATTTGGCATATTCTTTATTGTTTCTTTTGAAAACCTTTTTTTGTCCTCTTTTTATCCCGCAATAAATAGCATCTGTGGTATTTTCATGAATAAATTTACCCTGAATCACCAAAAAACCCTCATTATTGTGAATATTCTGGCTGTCAATACTGTTAAAATAGCTTTTGCAAAAGGCCATATAATGAATAGCATCGAGGAGGTTGGTTTTACCGGAACCATTGCTACCAACGAAGCAATTTACACGCGGCGAAAAATCACCTGAAAACTCAGTATAATTCTTAAAATTAACTAATGATAGTTCCGCTAAATACATGATTTAAACAAAAATACGTTTACTTTTCGTGGATTTTGAGGATGTTTAAAAAAATTTCAAGATTTCACTAAAAAAAGCTATTTTTGCCCCCTATAATTCGACAGAAATGGCTGAAACAAAAGACGATCCAACTATTGAAAATGAAGAACTTAACGACGAAGGTATTGAGGAAGTTGAGGCAAATGATAATGCTCCCGCAATTGACCCTAGTTTAGAAGGAATTCAATTATTCTACGAGAAGAACAAGAAAGTCATTAACTATGCCAGTGGCGGATTAGTGGTTTTAGTGACTGCATTCGTTTACTATTTCTTTTCATACATGCCGGAAATGGAAAAAGAGGCAGCTAATGAAGCTTATATTGCTCAGAAGTATTTTGATGTAGACAGTTTTGATATAGCCGTTAAAGGTGGTAGAATGGTTTTTACTGCTGATGGTCAAAAACCAATGAAAGGTTTTGATGAAATTAGTGAAGAATACAGTTCAACAAAGATTGGTAACTTGGCAAACTACTACGCAGGTATTTGTTATCTAAGAACCGGTAAATTCGAACAAGCTGTAGAAAAACTTGAAAAATACAATATCAATGATATCATTATCGCTCCAATGGCATATGGCGCATTAGGTGATGCATATATGGAACTTAATAAATTGGATGAGGCAGTAAAGTATTACTTAAAAGCTGTAGAAAAAAGCACTAACAACTTTACTACTCCTTGGTTTTTAAAGAAAGCCGGATTTGCTTATGAATTAAAAGCGAATTATGCAGAAGCACTTAATATGTACGAGCGTATCGAACAAGAATACGGCAACTCGGAATTAGGCAAAGAAATTAAAAGAGATATTGCTAAAGTTAAGGCTTTAGGTAATTTATAATTAAACATTCTTATTGATTTAAGCCCTCACAGAAATGTGGGGGTTAGTTTTTTAAAATATGTCGAGTTCAGATAAAAATTTATCCATGTTTGAAGGCAGTGAAATTCCCTCCGCAAAAGGATATAAAATTGCCATCGTTTATTCTGAATGGAATAATGAAATCACTACCGAATTAACTTTGGGCGCTAAACAATTGCTTTTAAAACAAGGCATCAATGCTTCTGATTTGATTATTCACACAGTACCGGGAAGCTTTGAACTTACTTTAGGCAGCCAATTTATGCTTTCTTCTGATACTTCGGTTGATGCGGTTATTGCTCTCGGAGTCGTAATTCAAGGTGAAACAAAGCATTTTGATTTTATTTGTCAGGCAGTAGCTCAAGG
>JBFWYJ010000195.1:0-6318 GCA_050186555.1 Bacteroidia bacterium | reverse complement strand
AAGCACTAGCGGCAACAGCGGTAATGTGGTGAATGCTTTAAAACAAGCAAAAAGTCAAGGCGTTATTACTACAGGATTTACAGGTGAATCTGGTGGAAAAATGAAGGAGCTTTGTGACAATCTGATAAATATTCCTAGTACAGATACACCAAGAATTCAGGAATGCCACATGTTATTAGGTCACACCATTTGCGAATTGGTTGAAGCAACATTGTTCCCGAGATAATTAATATGAAACATGTACTGCTTACTTTATTTACATTATGCCTATTTCCGTTCTATGGACAAAATAAAGCCATTGTAGATAGTCTCTTTGAAAGAAGCAGAACTGCCAATGACTCAGTAAAAATAAGGTGTCTGATTTCAATATCAGATCAGATTCAATTTAACAATCCAAATCGTGCATTAGAAATTACCGACAGCGCATTAATAATTGCAAAAAAAGCAAATATTAAATCTCTTATCGGTGTTTGTTACTCTGAAAAAGGCGGTTGTTACACCACATTAGGTAAAAATAAAGAAGCTTTAGAAAATCTATTTACTGCTTTAAAAATTTTTGATAAATTAAAGCTTAGAAGATTTAAAGCAAACTCATTAAATACTATAGGCAATGTTTATTTGGCAATTCCGGATAATGATAAGGCGTATGAGTATTACCTAAAAGCCCATGAACTTGTTTCTGAAGAACCGGTAATTGAAGATTTGCAAGCAATAACAAGTTTTGGAATTGGTAATATGCTTTTTGAACAGAAAAAGTTATTAGAAAGTATAGAATATTTCAAAACTGCGGAAAGATTTTTTAAAAAAGTAAATCATCGACAATATGAGGCGATGTGTGTTGCAATGCTTGGAAATGTTTTTTTTCAAGACTCAAACTATGTTGCAGCTGAGAAATATTTGAAAAAAGCTTTATATATGTCGAAAGAAATTGGAGAAACGTATAACCAAGCTGCATTTCTACATAGTTTGAGTAATATTGAATTAAAGAAAAACAACATTCCAAATGCAATTAAGTATGAACAAGAATCATTTGATTTGCACCTTAATAGAAAAGCAATATTGAATATACGCGACGCAGCAAAAGAATTAAGTTATTTATATGAATTAAATAACCAGCCGCAAAAGGCGCTACAATATTTAAAAATACATAATCAATATAATGACTCCATTTCTTCTGAAGAAAGAACTAAGGCTTTAGCTGAAGCAGAATCTAAATATGAAAATGAGAAAAAAGAAAGCGAATTAAAGCTCAAAAATGCTGAGCTAGAAAAATCCAATCTTAAAATTTCTCAGCGCAATAAACTAATCTACGTATTTATTGGTGCAACATTAATTTTTATTATTTTGTTAGTATTGGTTTATCGGCAATACATTCAGAAAAAAAAATACAGTAATACCTTAGCAATAAAAAACAAAGAAATTGAACTGCAAAAAAGTTTAATTGAATATAAAAACAAGGACATACAAGATAGTATTAACTACGGAAGGTATATTCAGGACGCCATTTTACCGCCGGATGAATTAGTTAAAAATATTTTCCGTAAAAACATATTGTATTATAAACCAAAGGATATAATAAGCGGAGACTTTTATTTTTTAGAACAGGTAAAAGATAAAATAGTTCTAGCGGTAGCTGATTGCACCGGCCATGGTGTGCCGGGAGCGATGCTGAGTATGTTCGCTCAATCAAAATTAAAAAACATTGTATCCAAATTCGATGATGAAATAGAACCAAATTCAATCTTGAATCAATTATGCTTGGAGTTTAAAGATAATATTAGGAGCAATCAAAAAAACATTAGCATCATCGATGGATTAGATATGTCAATAATCGTTATAGACAAAAAAGATAGTAAACTGCTTTTTTCAGGTGCGAAAAATAATTTGCTTATACTTAGAGATGGAAAAATACTAGAATTAAAGGGTGATAGATATGGAATAAGCGGAAGAAATTCTGAAGAACAATTGAATTTTAAGCAAGAAAATATCAATATAAAAACAGGTGACCAATTCTATATGTTTACAGACGGATTTGTGGATCAATTCGGAGGTATTGAAGGAAAAAAATATAAACTGAAAAAATTCAAAAATTTCTTGCTCAATTCTAATTTATTAGATGAGCAAAACGCTAAATATTTGATAGATTCAGAATTTACCAACTGGAAAAAAAATAATGAGCAAACTGACGATGTTACCGTTTTTGGTTTCAGTATATGATAAAAAGCGCAATCATATTAGCAGGTGGATTCGGAACGAGGTTGCAGTCAGTAGTATCTGACGTTCCGAAGCCGATGGCAAAAATAAATAACCGCCCATTTCTTGAGTACTTACTTGATTATTTAAACTATTACGAAATATCAAATGTGATTTTATCTGTTGGTTATAAGGCAGAATTAATTCAAAACCATTTCAAAAGTCAATATAAAAACATTCAAGTAGAATATGCGCTTGAAGACACTCCATTAGGAACAGGAGGCGGAATTAGAAATGCCATGAAGAATATTTCAAATTCTGATGATGTTTTTGTTTTAAATGGAGATTCTTTTTTTGACATTAATTTAAATAGTTTTCTTGATTTCCATGCTCTCAATAAGAGTAAGGCGAGTTTATCATTAAGACAAGTAGAAGATGCTTCTCGCTATGGAACTATCATAACGGATGAAACCTCTCAAATTATTAGCTTTGAAGAAAAGAATAGCAATAATACACCGGGAATAATTAATGCCGGAGTATATCTATTAAATAAAGTCTTCTTCGAAGAGAAAACAAAAGACAAGACAAATTTCTCGATTGAGAAAGATTTCTTTGAAAAATATATATCAGAGAAATGCTTTTTTGGATTAAAACTGGAAGGCTATTTTATTGACATTGGTATTCCTGAAGACTATAAACGAGCACAAGATGAGTTTAAGCAGTTTAGATATTGACAAATCATGGACACTATTTCTTGATAGAGATGGCGTAATAAATAAGAAACTTGAGAATGATTACGTTAAGCATTGGATTGAATTTGAATTCAATGAAGGTGTTCTTACAAAATTCAACAAGCTAAATCAAGTTTTCGGAAGAATTCTGGTTGTTACCAATCAACAAGGAATTGGTAAAGGTTTGTACAGACATGAAGATTTAGAATTAATTCACAAAAACATGCAATATGAACTTTCTTATTTCAAAGGAAGCATAGATAAAGTTTATTATTCTCCTTATTTGGCCGCTGAGAATCACCCGACCCGTAAACCAAATACCGGCATGGCTTTAGAAGCTAAAAAGGATTTTCCAGAAATAGATTTTACTAAATCTATAATTGTTGGCGACAGCTTGTCTGATATGGAATTTGGAAGAGCGCTTGGCATGACTACTGTTTTTATTTCTGAAAAACCTATGACTGATTCTAAGATTGATTTTCAGTTTCGTTCACTGGCCTTATTCATAGACAACCTGCAATGAAATTCAGCATCATAACGGTAACATACAACAGTGAAGCATATTTAGAAGAAACAATTCTTTCTATAATCAATCAAAAAGGAATTGATTTAGAATATATTATTATTGATGGGGGCTCAACAGACACGACAAAATCAATCATAGAAAAGTACCGTAATAATATCCATCATTTTATTTCCGAACCAGACAACGGCATTTATGATGCACTGAATAAAGGAATTAAGCTATCAACGGGTGATGTCATTGGTATTTTACATTCAGACGATATTTATACATCTGATTCTGTTTTGAAAAAAATTGGTGACACAATCAGTTATGAAAATACTGAAGCTTGTTATGCCAACTTATTCTATGTTGATGCAAAAAACATAAATCAAATAAAAAGAAAATGGAAAAGTGGCAAGCATAATAGTCGGTCTTTCTTATTTGGCTGGATGCCTCCGCATCCAACTTTTTTCTGTAAAAAATCTGTTTACGATAATCTCGGAAGCTTTAATACAAGATTAAAAACCTCAGCAGATTATGAGTTAATGCTGCGCTTCATGTACAAACACAAAATTAAAACAAGTTATCTGAATGAATTTATTGTGAAAATGAGGACAGGCGGACAAAGTAATCGTTCTCTACGAAATAGACTACTCGCTAATTACGAGGATAGAATGGCCTGGAGAATGAATGATGTTTTTCCATTATTTTTTACGCTTTCTTTAAAACCTTTAAGGAAAATTTTGCAATTCTTTTAATCGAATCTAAGTGTTTTAATCGGTGTAATCTTTGTTAAGATGATGGTAGGAATAAACAGCATCAAAAGACATATGCTTGCTGTACCAATATTTAAAAGAAAATAATTCAACCAGTTTAATTCAATGGCTACATGGTCTACATAATACGTAGAACTATCTAATTTAAATGGCTCGAAATAATATTGCACCAGACATAATCCAATGCCAAAAATATTTCCCCATAACAATCCTCGTCCTAACAACTTAATACTGATATAAAAAAATATTTTTCTAACAGAAGCATTTGACATTCCAAGTGATTTAACTATACCAATCATATTGGCTCTCTCAAGAATTAATATTAGAAGTGCTGTAATCATATTTATTACAGCCACAACAACCATCATGATGATGATAATAATACCATTGATATCCAATTTTTCCAGCCATGAAAATATGTTTGAAAACATTTCATTGACCTTTACAACCCGGTAATTATAACCAATGTAGTCTTCAATATTCTCACTCACAAGGTCTAAGTTTGAAAAATTGCTCAAATGAATTTCATAACTACCAACAGTTTCAGCATCCCAATAATTTAATTTTTGAATATGTCGAATATCCGCAAACACCAAAAAATTATCTAACTCTCCGAAGGAAGGCGTAAAAATTCCACAGATTTTGAAGTTGCGTGAACGCGGTTCGAATTTTACATATTGGACGTTCTCTGCTGAATCAATAATCTCCTTCTGAACAATAAAATAAACAAGAAACTTATCCCCTACTCCTAATCCCAATCTCTTAGCCAAATACTCACTGATTAAAATATCATTTCCTGACACAGAATCGTTTAGTGAAGGTAGAACACCTTCAATTAAACTATTTTTAACTGATAAGAAATTATAATTTGCATCAACTCCTCTTATTACTATTCCTTCATTTTCAGATTTCGTTTTTACAATTCCGTTTTTATTTGCAATGGCACAAACATTTTCAACTCCATTAATTTTTGTTAAAGCTGATAAGGTGTCTTTTGATATTTTTATTGGCACCTGCTCTCCGTTCGACCCATAAGAATTACTACTAATAACAACTTCAGAGGTTAATGAAGTTAACTTCCGAATGATTTCATTTTTAAACCCGTAAACAATACTAACTGTTAGTAATATGACCGCTAAGCCTAGAATAATTCCCAAAATACCTATCTTTACAATAGGTTTAGAAATATTGGCATCGGTTTTGCTATTGCCAGTTATCTTATCAGCTATGAATTTTTCAATATTCAAAATGTCGTTCCGTAAAAATACATATTTGACAACGCTTATTATAGCAATTTTTAGTTTTTTATGTGAAGCCCAGACCTTGTCTGTACTTCCCTATTCGTCGGTAATAACAGGTGCTGAAAGATTCGAACAATATTTACCTGATTTAAAAAATAAAAAAGTTGCCGTTCTCACAAACCAGACTGGTATTGTAGGAAATAAATCCATCGTGGATACCTTGCTTTCACTCGGTGTCGATATCGTGAAAGTATTTGGTCCGGAACATGGCTTTCGAGGAAACAGTGATGCAGGAATTCATGTCAGCGATCAAATTGATTTAGCCACAAAATTGCCCGTTATTTCATTATATGGAAAACACAAGAAACCAACAGCAGAAGATTTAAAAAGTGTTGATGTTTTAATCTACGATATTCAGGACGTAGGCGTCCGCTTTTATACCTACATCTCTACGATGTGTCTTGCAATGGAGGCCTGTGCAGAAAATTCTATTTCAGTTATTATTTTAGATAGACCTAATCCAAATGGTTTTTACATTGATGGGCCTGTGATGCAAAACGATTTAAAATCATTTCTTGGCATGCATAACATTCCTCTAGTATATGGCATGACTGCCGGAGAATACGCTACAATGGCAAATCAAGAGAAATGGCTTTCTGACAGTTTAAAATGTAATCTCAAAATAATAGCTTGTTTGAATTATGATCGTAATTCAAGTTATGAATTACCTATGTTGCCCTCTCCTAATTTAAGAAGTGCAAAATCAATTTTATTATATCCAAGTTTAGGATTATTTGAAGGTACTGAAATGAGTATTTGAAGGGGTACAAATTATCCGTTTGAAGTATTCGGTCATCCAAGATTTTCCAACT
>JBFWYJ010000194.1:0-6384 GCA_050186555.1 Bacteroidia bacterium | reverse complement strand
ACAATATTAGACAACAAACCTCTTTTACCTCAATCTTAATCAATGGAGAAAATTTTTAAGGATCTTAAGGTAGTTGAATTGGCGGGTGTATTAGCCGGACCGTGTGTTGGATATTTTTTTGCTGAATTAGGAGCAGATGTAGTAAAGATCGAAAACAAAAAAACAAATGGCGATGTTACCAGAAGCTGGAAGCTTAACACAGAAAACCCAAAGAAAACTACAAGCGCCTATTTCTGGTCGGTAAATGCACTTAAAAGACATTTGTTTTTAGATTTAACGAAAGAAACTGACAGAAAGAAAGTTTATAAAGAAGTTGAAACTGCAGATATTGTAATCACGAATTACAAGCATGGAGATGACATAAAACTAAAAACAGATTATAAAACATTAAAAAAAATCAAGCCTGATGTAATTTATGCCAGTATCAGCGGATTTGGTAAGGACAGCAAAAGGACAGCGTATGATTTGATACTTCAGGCTGAAACAGGATACATGTTTATGAACGGACAAAAAGATGGTCCGCCAACTAAAATGCCTGTAGCCTTAGTAGATGTTTTAGCCGGGCACCAATTGAAAGAAGCCATTCTAATTGCATTGCTAAAAAGAGAAAGAACGGGAAAAGGCTCATATGTTAGTTCATCATTGTTTGACAGCGCTATTACTTCTTTAACAAATCAAGGTACGAATTGGCTAATTGCCGGTCATATCCCTCAAAGAATAGGTTCTACGCACCCAAACATTGCGCCATACGGAGAATTATTCGAAACGAAGGATAAACATTTGGTAACCTTTGCTATTGGCTCAAATTCACAGTTTATGCATTTGTGTGAAATATTAGAACTAAATATTTTACTAAAAGACAAACGCTTTGCAAATAATCAGTATAGAAACAAAAACAGGTTATTGCTTGAAAATATTTTGAATGATAAAATAAGTCAAATTACATTCAAAAAACTGGAAAAAGAATGTTTGCGTCTAGAAGTGCCATTTGGTAAAGTCCGTAATATGAAGGAAGTGTTTGAAATTCCACAATCAAGAAAAATGCTTGTGCCTATTAAAGACGATAACAAAAAGAAATATACAATAAGCAGTATAGCCTTTAAATTTCATTCATGAAGGTAGCATTTTGCAATAACGAAAGTGATTTACAGAAAATACTTGCCTTACGGTATGAAATTTTGCGCCAACCGTGGGGACAATCTTTTGAATCTTCCTCTGATGGAAATGAAAAAGAATCATACAATGCCTTTATTGAGGAAAACAACAAAGCAATTGCATGTGGTCGCTTACAAATTAATGACGGAAACATCGGGCAAATTAGATTCATGGCCGTTTCTAATCAACTTCAAGGCAAAGGTTTAGGTAATTTGATATTAGAGGCTTTAGAAAAGAAAGCAAAGGAACTGAATTTGGATAGAATAGAATTACATGCCAGAGAAAACGCTTTGAAGTTTTATGAGAACAAAGGTTATCAAATAAAAGAAAAGTCCCACTTGTTGTGGGACCAAATTCAGCATTTCTTAATGGTTAAAGAATTACATTAGTAGCCATAAAGTTCTTCAGCGGTAAGATATTTAACCGAACCATACTTATTTAAAACGTCTTGATTTAACAAACTCTTTTTCCCCACTACCAAAATAGTTCCCGGTTTACCACTAATATTTTCTTTCTGAAAGTCTTCAATATTTTTGTATGTCATGCCCTGCACTTTTTCAAAAATATCCTTTCTCCAATCGTAATTTATACCAAAATTTCTTGCCTGGACATAAGCAGTATAAATCCTTGACCTGCTAAATCTGTTTGTTCTTATCTCTTGAAGAACGTGTTCTTTTGCGGCCTTAAAAGTCAGTTCAGAATAAGGCATTTTTGTTAGCAAATCATTCATTCCTTTCAAAGCTTCGCTTAATTTATCTGCTTGTGTTCCAATGAAAGATTTGTTGTAAAATGGCTTATCAGCACGATGCGGATAACTGTATTTGGAGTATGCGGAATAAGCCAAAGCTTTTGATTCTCTTAAGTCCTGAAACACAATAGCACTCATACCGTCACCAAAATAGGAATTGTATAAGTGTATTACAGGCAATTCTTTAATATCAAACTGTTTACCCTCATTGATAATCATAATATCTGCTTGTGTCATGTCAAAATCAACAGCGTATACTTCGTTCGATAGTGTTCTAAACGCCATATCTACCGGCTTTTCAGGAGCCTTGTAACTAATACCGGGAACTTCTTTAATGCTTTTAATTTTCGCCAAGACTTTAGAATACTCTTGTTTACCATAAAACATAATTTCATGCTTTATGCCTTTCAAACTTTCAAGAGAATTCAGAACATCGTCAAGTGATAAACCTTTCACTTCTTCGTTTGAATACACATAAGTAAAAGGATTATTCTTCCCATATCTCGCATAACTCAATAATCCACTTTTTAAAATCATTTCTTTATTCTTCTTGTCATCATCTCTTTGCTTGATTAGGTCTTCCTTATAGTTTTTAAAAATTTGTTCTTCAATTTTCGGCTTGCTCAACATAGATTCCATAAGCGCTAAGGCCGCTTCAAAATTTTCGTTTAGCCCACTTAATTTAATCACAGCTTCATCGAACCCACAATAATATTCTACAGTACAACCCAGTTTAAATAATTCTTGTTTAAACTCACTTGAAGACAAATTATCTGTACCGGTAAAATTCATCATATCAAATACAATCGGCCAAATTTTATTGTTTCCTGAACCCATCTGATAATTCATAGTATATTCAAACAAATCATTTTCGTTGTTATTAATATAGACTAGTTTTATCATTGAATTAATGTCTTGTGAAGTCATGTCTTTGTTGAAATCAACGAATACCGGTTCAATGTCCTTTACTTTAGCCTCATAAATAGATTTTGTAAAGGCGGAAACACTTTCTCTGTCTACTTCAATTGGGGTAATTTCCGGTTTCACCACTTTTGTTTTTTCTTCCGGTTTTCCTTGCTTTTTATGAACTACAACATAATGATTTGAGAAAAACTTGTTAGCAAAATCCACTACCTCTTTCTTTGTAAGCTTTGACAACCTATCCAATCTCTCAATTGTTTTTTGCCAACTTTGCTCATTTACAAAGGCCGACATCATTTCCCAAGTTCTTCTGCTATTATCTTCTAATAACTTTGCATTCTCCAGTTTCATCTCATTAACCACTGCACCTAACAACCAATCAGGAAAGTCACCTTTTTTAAGTTTTTCTAATTCAGCCAGCAATAACTTTTCTACATCATCAAGGCTCTGTTTAGCCTTTGGAGAGGCAGAAAGTCCAACCAAACCATAATCCTTAATAACATAATGAAAGGCAGTAGCATCAATTACCTTTTGTTGTTGGTTTAAATTAACATCAAACAAGCCTGCATTCCTATTACTTAACAGCATTGCCATGAGATTCATCATCTCTCCTTCCTTAGTTCCCGCTCCATCTGATCTAAATGCTATGTAAAGAAACTCTTTGTCTGTTCCTGTATAGGCTTTGTGAATATTTTCTTGAATCGGTTCTTCCTTTGCAGGTGAATATGGCTGAAAATCCTTTTTCTTCCAATTTCCTAAGTATTTTTCTATCAATTGTATCGCCGCATCGGGTTCAAAATCACCACTCATTATTAGTGCCATGTTATTTGGAACATACCATTTATCATAGAATTTTCTAATCTCTTTAAGTGAAGGGTTTTTTAAATGTTCTATTGTACCAATAGTGGTCTGACTTCCATAATTATTCTTTTGAAACAATCCGGACATGAGCAGATCAAATGCATTTTCCATGTCGTTATCAATTGAACCATTCTTCTCCTCATAAACAGCTTCCAGTTCAGTGTGAAATAAACGTAAAACAGGGTTTCTAAACCGCTCGCCTTCAATTTTCAACCAATTCTCCAATTGATTGTTGGGAATTTCGTTAACATAAACTGTTTGATCAAAAGTGGTAAAAGCATTATTACCACTAGAACCGATGGCAGCAATCATTTTATCATATTCATTTGGAATAGCGTATTTTGCTGCAACTGAACTGATACTGTCAATTTGATGGTATAAGTTTTTTCTTTTCTCAGGGTCTTGGGTAACTCTGTATGTTTCATAAAGCGCTTCAATTTTATCAATTTCAAGCTTCTCTTTTCTAAAATCCTTTGTCCCAAATTTATCGGTTCCTTTAAACAGCATGTGCTCCAAATAATGAGCTAAGCCGGTAGCTTCTGCCGGATCGTTTTTACTGCCTGCTTTTACAGCAATCATCGTATTAATGCGCGGTTGGCTTTTGTTTACCGACAGATACACTTTTAACCCATTAGATAAAGTATAAATTCTTGCGCCAAAAGGGTCGTTTAAGGCGTATTCATAATTCAATTGCACTTTATTCTCATCTGTTTTCTTGTTATTTTGCGAACAAGCATAGCAGAAAAAAGTTAAAACCAATAAGGTAAATCTTGTGTAATACATATTAGTAATCAATTTCTAAATCGAAACGTTTTTTTAATTCCAGAATGGATGGATTTCTTTCTGAAAATATCTTGAATCTTTCCACGGGTGATAACACTTTGTGCATCTTATCGTCACCCTCAGTTTTCAGAATATGAAAAGATAGAGTTACAATATTGCTCCTTATATCCTTTCTTATGAAGTCAAGCATATCCTGTTTTAACTCTTGAAATTTTTCAAATTGAGAGTGGTTAACAAGCGCTATTTTAATTTCTTTATCATCAGTTAGTTCTATTGGTGCATTTGTCAAAGAAACATAGACACTTTTAGAAACATCTTTCATTGTCTCTGCAAACTTTTTAATGCTTTCTGTAACCTCAATTAACCCTACCTCTTTATTCTCTATTGCCATAACCGCCGTAACCTCTTCCTTAATAACATTATCTGCTTCCGGACGTTTTACTTCAGATAAAGTTTCTTTTAAAGAAAATGAACTGGCACTTTTTAGCTGATTAAATGGTATTAAAGGTTTGTCTGATGTTCTGACTGTGGCTTGCGTATTATTGGCAACATCTTTGAGGTTTACTTTTGGTG
The DNA here is from genome assembly GCA_050186555.1 of Bacteroidia bacterium. GTDB lineage: Bacteria > Bacteroidota > Bacteroidia > B-17B0 > Aurantibacillaceae > Aurantibacillus. Next base: position 1,343 of record JBFWYJ010000194.1, on the reverse strand, counting down.
TTTTCTCGATGCTATCAGAAGTTTCAGTACTTTCTATTTGGTCATTTTTTTTTTCAGCCTCTAAAGAAGCATTGATATTAGCCATTTGCATAAGAGCCATTTCTACCAATAAACGCTGGTTTTTGGCTCCTTTATAACTAACATCTGTCTGACTTATGATATTCAAGGAATTTAATAAGAAGCGATTATTGCATTTTGCAGCCTGTTCTTGAAAACGCGAGCGCAAACTTTCGCTCACCTCCATTAATACCGTTGTTTGTGGATCTCTGCTAATTAATACATTTCTTAAATGTTCACCTAATCCGATAATAAAATTATGGCCGTCAAATCCTTTTTTCAATACTTCATCAAAAACCAACATGAGATTGGGAATATTTCCCTCCAACAAGAAATCTGTGATTTTAAAATAATAATCATGGTCCAAAACATGCAAATTATCAACCACTTCTTTATAGGTAAGGTTGTTGCGCGTAAAGGAAACCATTTGATCAAATATGGAACAAGCATCTCTCAATCCGCCATCGGCTTTTTGAGCGATTACATTCAATGCTTCTTGTTCATACTTTACGCCTTCATTATTGGCCATGTATTCAAGATGCTTTGTAATGTCTTCAACACGAATTCTGTTAAAGTTAAAAACCTGGCATCTTGAAAGAATGGTTGGTATAATTTTATGCTTTTCTGTGGTGGCTAGGATAAATTTGGCATGTTTAGGAGGTTCCTCCAGGGTTTTTAAGAAAGCATTAAATGCCGCTGTGCTCAACATATGAACCTCGTCAATAATATAGACTTTGTATTCACCCAATTGTGGTGCAAATCTCACCTGGTCCACTAAATTTCTGATATCCTCAACAGAGTTATTACTGGCGGCATCTAATTCATACACATTTAATGATGCTCCTGAATTAAAGGATAAACAAGATTCGCATTTGTCGCATGCTTCTCCCTTTTCACTAATATTGAAACAATTGATTGTCTTGGCAAATATCCTCGCACAAGTTGTCTTCCCTACTCCTCTTGGTCCGCAAAACAAATAAGCTTGAGCCAATTGCTTTTGAATAATGGCGTTCTTTAAAGTGCTGGTAATATGTGATTGACCAACCACAGTATTGAAATCCTGCGGCCTGTACTTCCTGGCTGATACGATAAAATTGTCCATCTAACGAATCTTAAATATACTGGATTATTAGGGGCTTGCATAATTAAAACAGATTAAAAAAGGTTAATTTTATTAACTACCTGTGAATAAATTTCTCCAAATAAAGTAACTTACGCCTGTTGAAAAACCACTATTATATCCTGTTTCTTTTCTCATGCTTTACTGGCATGTCTCAAAAAGGCAT
>JBFWYJ010000193.1:0-6434 GCA_050186555.1 Bacteroidia bacterium | reverse complement strand
ATATTAAAGATAAGAAGGGAAGAGAGGCAAAAGCGGCAGAAGCGATTCCTTATATGGTGAAGGCGGATTCAGCGTTTTCAGGCTTGGTAAGAAAAAACCCAACATGGCCACCGGCTTACACCTGGCACGGAAGGTCAAGTTCATTAATTGAATTTGATTTAGCAAAACCATATTATGAGAAGATACTTGAAATTGTGAAGCCTGAACAAAGAGCAGGTTCTTCGAAGCGTGACGTGATTGAAGCAATGGAATATTTAGGTTCTTATTATTTAAACAAGAAGGATAAGGAAAATGCTGATGCTATGTTTAATGCATTAAAAGAGGTTGATCCCGAAAACGAAAAAGCAAAAATTTATTTCAATCCGCCTAAATCTCCAAAAGGCACAAAATAAAAAATTAAAGCCCCGCATCGCGGGGCTTTTTTATTACATGTTCATGCTTCTGACAAAGTGAATCATGCTAATTTATCGTATTCCTCTTTCACGAAATCCATGAGTTCTTTTACGTAGGCAGGAGAAAAATCAAATTTTATTCCGGCTGTTTCATACACTTCGGGGATGGGTTTCGTATAACCCAAACTTAATGCCGCTTTATATTGTTTAATGGTTGTTATAGGGTCTTTCTTATAATTGCGCCACATCGCAATTGCACCTAATTGGGCAAAACCATATTCAATGTAATAGAATGGGACTTCGTACAAGTGCAATTGGGCTTGCCATCGTCTCTTTACATTAGCTTCCAGTCCTTCATTATTTACAATGTCACTTGAGAAATCTTTCATGATTTTCATCCATTCTTCATAACGTTGTTCAACGGTGTGCTCAGGGTTTAAATATATCCAATGCTGAAATTTATCAATAGCAGCAATCCATGGCAATGTATCCATCACGCCCTCCAGTTGTTGTTTCTTAGCCCTTACTAAATCTGCTTTCTCTTTAAAAAACACGTCCCAATGTTCCATGCTAATTAATTCCATGCTCATACTGGCCAACTCTGCAATTTCACTTGGCGGTGATTTAAACTCAACAATTGGTAAATCTTTGCACAAGAAAGAATGAATGGCATGTCCACCCTCATGCACCATGGTCACTAAATCACGGTGAAGTCCAACGGCATTCATAAAAATAAAAGGCACGTCTGTTTCATACAAAGGATATTGATAACCTCCAGGAGCCTTACCAATTCTGCTTTCCAAATCAAGCCTTTTCATTTTGTCCATAGTCTTAATGCACTCACCAAAAAACGAATCTATTGTGTTAAAACATGAAGTGGTATTGTCAATTAATTCTTTTGCAGTAGAAAACGGCTTCAATGGCTCTTTGCCTTCTTCATCAACTTGCGTATCCCAAGGACGGTAATCATCCAGTTTTAATTTTTCTTTTCGTTTTTTATCATGCTCTCTCATAAGTGGCACAGCATGTTGTTTAACCGCCTCATGAAAATCCAAACAATCTTGCACTTTGTAATCAAAGCGACCCATGTCTTCATGTTTAAAATCACGATAATTCTTAAACCCGGTATTTAATGCAATTTGGTGACGAATTTTTATGAGTTGAGTAAACAAATCGTTTAATGCAACTTCGTCTTTCCCTCTTCTTTCAGCAATTTTTCTGTAGACTTCTTCGCGAATTTTTCTATCCAGATTTTTAAGATATATAGACGCCTTTTGCAAGGTCATTTCTTCTCCATTATATTGAATGCTTTGAGCGCCGCTAATAGAGCCAAATTCTTGCTCCTTTTGCTGCATTTCTGTTTTTAAAGGAATGTTAGCCTCTCGAAACAAATCAATACTTTTTTTAACAGCTCTCAAATAAACCATGTAGGTTTCTTGAGATAATTCACTAATAAAAGGCGATTCAATTAATTTTTTATTTAACTCATTTGAAATAGGCGAAATGTTAGGCTCTATGTTTGTAACAAAGTCATTGAAATGATTTCTTTTCTCTTCACTTGCAGTATCGCAGGTCATATTAATATAGCGCCAGGCCATGTCTTCGCTAACTATTGCTGTTAGCTCAGAAGAATCTAAGAGCCACTTTTGAAGTTCTTCGTGAGACGAAATATTTCGTTTCAACAATTCATCAAAATAAGGCTTGAGTAATTCCCAGGTAGTTATTTTGAAATCGGCAGGGATAAATGATCGTGACATATAATAAGATTTTCGCTATAAATTTAAGAAAATCGGCATATCTTGTGAAGCAATGAAAGATCTTGTTAAATCATTATCAAAAGAAGAGAAAGAGGTACTCATTAGCTATCTATGCGAATTCATTACGGATAAACGAAAACAAAGATTTGATGAGGTGATGGCTAATCGAATGAATCATCTGCAAATAATTGTAGAAGATGTTTATCAGGGGCATAATGCCAGCGCAGTGATAAGAAGCTGCGATTGTTTTGGTGTTCAGCATGTACATTTTATAGAAAACAAAAATAGCTTAAAAGTAAATGATGAGATTGCCTTGGGTGCCGAAGGATGGGTAACTATTCATAAACATGGTGGACAAGAGAACAATACGACTTCATGCATTAAGTCTTTAAAAGAGCAAGGATTTAGAATTGTTGCCACAACACCTCATACAAATGCATGCACAATAGATAAATTACCCGTTGATAAAAAACTGGCATTGGTTTTTGGAACGGAAAAAGATGGAATTTCTGATGAGGTAAAAGAACAAGCCGATGAATTTGTAAAAATCCCGATGTATGGATTTACGGAAAGTTTTAATATAAGTGTAAGTGCGGCTTTATGCATGTATGAACTTTCAACACGAATCAGAAAAGAAGTCAATGATTTTGGCTTAAGCGAAACTGAAAAAACTGATATTTATCTTGATTGGTTGCAAAACAGCATTTCAGGCGTTGATATAATTATTAAAAAATATTTGGAGGACAAAAAAGGTTAGTAAGCAGATCCTCCGCTCATGCCAACGTCAACAGGATGCCATGTAGTTTTAATTTCCTGTAAATCCATTATTAGGTCAGGATGTTGGGCTTTCGAATCATCCCATTTCCTATTCCAAAAGAAAATGCGTTTTAGATTAGAAACTGAATTTTCCTGAATTTCTTTTTTTTCAGTTTTAGAACTGCGGCAATAAACAAGCGCATTGATATCCATGTGTCCAGAAAAATGTGATAACAGTTCTTTGGTTTCTCCGGTAATGATATTGATAACACCCCCAGGCACATCAGAAGTTGCAACGATTTCGGCAAAACTAATCGAGCAAGTTGGTTTGCTGTAAGAAGACAAAACAACGCATGTGTTGCCGCCGGCAATTATTGGAGCAATGGCGCTTATCAATCCTATGAGGGGAGAATCTTCTGGCGCAATTAACCCAACCACGCCGATTGGCTCGGGAACAGAAAAATTAAAATGAGAACTTGCTACAGGATTAACGGAAGAATTTAAGGCTTGAAATTTGTCGCACCATCCCGCATAATGAATTAATCTGTCAACACTCATTTCTACTTCTTTAATTGCAGCAGATTTTGTTATTCCTAAGTCTAATAATTCAGAAATAAATTGTAATTTTCTGGTTTCAAGCATTTCAGCCAATCTGTACAAAATCTGCGAGCGATTAAACGCGGTTTTCTCTGCCCAACCTGCTTGTGCTTTTCTGGCTGCTACAACAGCGTTTCGTAAATCTTTTCTTGACGATAAACAAATATTTGCTAAAAGCGCTTTGTTCTTTTTATGAACAGAATAAAACCTTCCGCTTTCGGTTCTGGGAAATTGCCCCCCGATAAAAATTTTATACGTTTTTAATACTTCAACTCTTGCCATGTTTAACTGCTTTCTTTTGTTTTAAATTGAAGGTTGAAAGTTGTTCCTTGATTCGGCTCACTTTCAAACCAAATTACAGCATTGATGGTGTCCAATATGTTTTTAACCATCGCCAATCCTAATCCGGAACCGGTGCTTTTGGTTGTAAAATTAGGCGTAAATATTTTCTCTTTTATTTCATCAGGAATCCCAATGCCATTATCAGAGACACTAATGATAAATCCGTTTTCAGAAGGCTTGCTTAAAATTTTAATTCTTGGAGAAGTAATTTCAGAGGTAGCTTGAATGGCATTTTTAATCAGATTATTGAATACTCTAAGCATTTGTTCTTTGTCGGCATTAACAATTAATTTTTCTTCATGTAAGTCAACAATAATTTTGCCTTCCTGTTCTTTTTCAAACAAAGCTATGGAAGAACGAATTAATTCAGCCAAATCAATTTTTTCTAATTGTCCAGTTGGTAATTTGGCAAAATTGCTAAACTCTGTAGCAATGTTAGCAAGTGTGTCTATTTGTTCAATAATGCTGTTGCTGGCTTTTTTAAACCGTTCTTCGAAATCATCAGGGTTATCTTTTAAAACATGCTGTAGGTACTGCAAGTTGAGTTTCATTGGGGTTAAAGGATTTTTAATTTCATGAGCAACTTGTTTTGCCATCTCTCTCCAGGCCATTTCTCTTTGACTTCTTGCCAACATATTAGCACTATTGTCTAACTTTTCAATCATTGAATTATATTCAGCAACAAGACTTCCAATTTCATCATTGCTTTCCCATTCAATAGCTTCATTTTTAGTGCCTAAATTTACCAGGCCCATTTTTTGTTTTAGTAAACGAAGAGGCAATGTTATATATCCGGAAAGCACTAATCCGGAAACAATACTGATGATAAAAAGAATTACGTAGACATTGATAAGAGTACTAATAATATTTGATAACTCATTTGTTAACACGCTTTGTTTACCAAAGTAGGGGAGGTTTAAATATCCTAACAATGTTTTATCATTATTATAAATTGGAGCATAATAAGATAAGTAATTTAAATTACCGGCAAAATCCTTAGAACAATGTGAAGACACAATATCTGATTTCAATAATTGATAGGATTCTGCGTTTAAGTGTGGGGCTGCTAACCCTAACTCATATAATCGAGGCTGACTTGTCAAGTATAAAAAGCCAGAATTAGTAAAAATACTGATATCGCTGTTAAACACATATGCATACTGCTTAATGGCCTGGTCTATTAATTCTTTCGGAACATCATTTAGGTTATCACTATTCTGAAGTAAGCTTGATAATTCGCTTAATATGGTGTAAGACTTTTCCTGCAATCTTTTTTCGTTGTCTTTATGAAATTGATCTGAGACCAAAGTGTTTGAAATAATTCCAACTGAAGCAATAGAGAGTAGAAGTAATAATACAACAGTAGTTTGAATCCTCCTTGTTAAAGACGGATTGATTTTCCCTCTATTTGAGATATAGTAATAGCCCTGAAAACCAAAATAAGCTAGAATTGAAAATAATAAGAAGAGGTATGAATTATAAGTAAAAAAATAGTACAAGCCTTTTTTCCTGGAACTAATCACAACAGTAGATGTTTCATCAGGATAAAACATGTAATGCTGATATTTATTATTCGCAAGTTTTAAAGAATCATTTAAATGAACAGGATAATTGTAATCGCCATACATTTTATTATTCAGTCCGGAACGGTAAACCGCATAACTAACATTTTTGATTCTATTTGATTTTTGCTGTGACTCATCCATTAATAAATCAGGAAAAGCGCCAATCTCTTCAAAAAATTTAGGCTCCAAGAGAATGTATAATAGATTTTTTCCAAGCGTTATTTTAGAAATGTAACGCGCGTAATCTTTATGCTGGTCAATAAAATAAAGAGAGCTGTCAGCAGTTGGAATTGACTGATATCTTATCTGTTCTTCAAAGAATCCTTCGTTTTGAAGAATTGGGTCGGCAGTTTTAAGTAATGGTGTACAGTTCTCATCAAACATTGAATAGGTAATGTTATAGCGGTCAAAATACCCAAAAAAATAGTTTTGATTTAATAATGCGAGAAATTCTTTTTCTCCGTTAAAGGCAACGAACTGACTTAATGTTTTAAGCTGCTCATTAGATTTAATTTTTTTGGATAGACTTAAAAATTCATTTTCTAATACAGCGTCTTGACGTTCCGTTAATTTATATGAAAGAAAATCAAATTCTTGTAATTCATTTTTTGAGATATATGCATTCAGGATAAATGATGAAAACAAGGCAGAGATTAATAAACAAGCGCCTAAAGAAATTATATTTTTTTCCTTTTTAAAATAGGCAATTCCCAGAACAGATAATCCAATTGGCACTAACCAATATCTTTCTACTGATGTTTCAAATGTCAAAAGCAAATTACAAGCGATTGTAATTCCAATGAGAATCACTAAAAAATACCTGCGGGAAGATAAAAACCCTCTGAAGGAGTACTTACAAATAGCGTATAGTGTTATTGGGATTGATAAGTTGATTAAGGCTAAAGGCAGCAAAGCTATATATGTATCTACTTGTATATTCAATATATTAAAGAAGTCAAACGTAATAGTTGAATTAGTGACTAGGGTATAAAACAGGTGATGAAAAAACAGCACTTCCATTAACA
>JBFWYJ010000192.1:0-6472 GCA_050186555.1 Bacteroidia bacterium | reverse complement strand
AGTCATTACCTGGTAACCATCCATACAAGCTTGAAGCGCACAGATAGGGTCAATTTCAGTAACGATTACACGTACACCTTGAGAAGATAATGATTGAGCAGAACCTTTTCCTACATCACCATAACCGGCTACAACAGCAACTTTACCAGCCAACATAATATCAGTTGCGCGTCTGATGGCATCAACTAATGATTCTCTACAACCGTATTTGTTATCGAATTTAGATTTTGTAACCGAATCGTTAACGTTAATTGCAGGCATTGGTAACGTACCTTTCTTTACACGCTCGTATAAACGGTGTACACCGGTAGTAGTTTCTTCAGATAATCCACGGATATCTTTAACCAACTCAGGATATCTGTCTAAAACCATATTGGTTAAATCGCCACCGTCGTCTAAAATCATATTTAATGGCTCTTGTTTTTCACCAAAGAACAATGTTTGTTCAATACACCAATCAAATTCTTCTTCATTCATGCCCTTCCAAGCATAAACAGAAATACCTGCAGCAGCGATAGCAGCAGCAGCATGATCTTGTGTTGAGAAGATATTACAAGAACTCCAGGTAACTTCAGCACCTAACTCTACTAATGTTTCAATTAAAACTGCAGTTTGAATAGTCATGTGCAAACAACCTGCGATGCGAGCACCTTTAAGAGGTTGTTTTGGACCATATTCTTTACGAATTGCCATCAATCCGGGCATTTCTTCTTCTGCCAATTTAATTTCTTTTCTTCCCCACTCAGCTAAAGAGATGTCTTTAACTTTGTATTTAACGAATTTTTTTGTTTCTGTTGCCATTTTCTCTTTTAAATTATGTCATTTTAAATAGGTTACAAAGATAAGTCATATGTTTGTAATACTCAAAAAAGGCTAAATTGTTCAAAATCCGACATATTTCAGGTGATTTAAGACTTGGGTTGCTTGATATTGAGCAGTTTTCGGTAAAATCCGGCATTCAGGATAAGCGCCAATTGGAACAGGAAGGTGCGAGGTTTTTACTTGAAAATATTATTCAAGAAAAACCGGTTCAGGTAACATATGATGAATATGGGAAACCTCATTTTTCAAACCGCACGGAAAAGATAGCCATTTCTCATTCACATAAATGGCTGGGTGTTTGTGTGAATCAAAAAGAAGAAACCGGATTGGATATTGAATTAATCAAAGAGAAAATAAAAGTAATTGCACCTAAGTTTGTCAATGATAAGGAATTGGAATGGGCATACGATAATGAAGAATTTCTGACTTTAATTTGGGCGGCAAAAGAATCAGTCTATAAATTTCATGGCAGAAAAAGAGTTGATTTTAAAAATCATATAGTTGTCTCCAAACCACAATCAAATAATGAGTTTATCGCAAAGTTTAATTGGGAAAATTTTAGCAAAGAATTTCTGTTGAAATTTGAGATAGTGCAAGGATATATGCTAACTTACATTCTGAATGAAATCAAATAACTTTTTCCAGAACCATTCATGTCGGCTAGCCGTTTTGGTTGATCCGGATAAGTACAATCCAAGACTAATCAAAATGCTTTCTGCAAAGCATGTTGGTTTTATTTTCATTGGCGGTAGTAAGCTGAAGAAAAATAATATTTCGACAGTGGTAAAAAGCATCAAAAAACAAACAAGAATCCCTGTTATTTTATTTCCCGGAGATGAAAAGCAACTGAACAGTGATGTTGATGGCATCATGGTGTTGAGTTTAGTTTCTGGTAGAAATCCGGAATATCTTATTGGAAAGTTGGTGAAGAGCGCCGAGAAAATAAAAAAACTAGTCATTCCTACAACATCAGTCGCATATGTTCTATGTGGTAAATATCTGAGCACTACAGCAAAAGTTTCCGGGACAAAACCTATCAGTAATAAAAAAGAATTAAGAGCAACCGTGATAGCAGCTGAATTATTAGGACTGCAAAATATTTATTTGGAAGCAGGCAGTGGAGCTGCCAGTTCAATTGATACGAAAGAAATAAAAGCAATTAGAAAAATCACCCATTTGCCTGTAATTGTTGGAGGCGGAATAAAAACTACAGAACAAATTAAAAAGGTGAAAGAAGCTGGAGCAAATATTATTGTAATAGGCAATTGTTTAGAGAAAAATCCGGAATTGATAATTGATTTTCAAAAAATATTTTAAGAATTGTATATTTAGAAGATGAAGTTAATTGTAATTACCGGAACGAAAACATTACCTGATGAACCGAGCTTGGTTACAAAAATGTTTGAGGACGGTTTGCTGAATTTGCATTTAAGGAAACCACGCTTTACAACTCAGGAAATGCGAGAGTATATTGAACAAATTCCGGAGTATTATCACAACAGAATAATCATTCACTCACATCATATACTTGCTGTTAAATTTAATTTAAAAGGAGTGCATTTCACGGGAACCCATTTGCGTAAAAATTGGAAATACTTTTTTGTTCGCTTACGTCTAAGACTGAAGTTTAATAAACTTGTTAAATCCAGAACTTATGGCAGATTGAATGATATCCATCGAAATGAGAACTATGATTTTGATTATTATTTCATGGGCACTATTTACAATAAACTAACCGGTGATTTTTATGGTGGTTACTATGAAGAGGCTTTGGTTTCTGCTTTGAGAAATTCTGAAAAGAAAATTATTGCTCGTGGGGGAGTTTCTGATAAAGTAATTGAGAAAAGTGAGAAACTTGGATTCTATGGTATCGCATTCAGCTCTTTTATATGGGAATCTGAAAATCCTTGCGCTAAATTTCTTTCTATTGTTAGAAAGTTCAATGAATTAAACATTAGAATTGAATAATGTTAAAACCAAAAGTTAAAACCTAAACTAAATCCCAAACTTTTGTAAGGCAATTTCACGTCTCTTCTGGTATAAGTAAGTTTATTTGGAGTGGTCGCGGTTGGTTCTTCTCCAAAAATTAATACTTCTCTGTACAATACATTGGATTGTTTATAATAAATATTTAGATCAACGCTTATAGATTCAAAGATGTAATAACCAAATGAGACAGATCCCCCAAAAGAAACAGCATCAGCGCTAACAGTTTGATATTCCAAAAATCTCGACGAGCTCACGCCATACTTGAGTTTAGGTATATTCATTGATATAAATCCCACATGTAAATTCCCTCTTACATAAAAATCATTGAAGAATTTACAATAACCTATTGCTGCATCTGCCGCATAAGCTGTATAATTGCCTCCTTGAGCAGTCCAAACAGAATCTGTATTGGCTGAATAGCGTTGAACCAGTTTGTCTGTGTTAATGGCAAATTGAGAATAACCGGCATTCAATTGAATGTTGAGGCCATTTGCAAAGCCATGATTGAATTGCAAATTGATTAAGTAGCCCGGCATTGCATCTCCAATAACATTTGTATCGGAACTATTGGCAAAATTTCCAGTTGGCATGGCTAAGCCAAATTGTAACCCAATTGCGTTTAATTTTTTTTCAGGTTTAGGCTTTATTTCAACATAACTTTCTTGGACCGTGGTATCTGTTGTTTGTTTATCTTCAACAGCTTGAGCCGGATTGATGGTTAAAATAGGTGCCTGCTCGTCTTCTTTCTTTTTGAAATAAACAATTTCTTTCACCTTACTTTTATTTACAAATGCTTCAACATTACTGTTAATGCTACCAACTTTAAAATAAACTTTAAGGCTATCCTCCCTTGTTATAAAACAATTGATTTCTTCACCATCCGTAGTTTTAATAAGGTCTTGCTGTGCATTTGAAAGGAATGTCAAAAGAAAGAAACTTATGAGCAAACAAAACCTTTTCATGTTAATTAACCTCTTTCTTTTTTAAATGAGCTAAATGCTAAGGGATTTGCAGATATTTCTTCAGACAAATGCCTGTTGCGGTAAACATCAATTGCCATGTAAATTGCATTTTTTAATGATTGTTCATCTGCCAGGTTTTTTCCGGCAATATCAAATGCAGTTCCATGATCAGGACTAGTTCTGATAAGTGGCAGTCCTGCAGTGAAGTTTACACCTTCATTAAACGATAAAGTTTTAAAAGGAATTAAACCTTGATCGTGATACATGGCTAGTATCGCGTCAAATTTTTTGTAGGTTCCATTGCCAAAAAATCCATCGGCACTGTATGGCCCGTATATTAAACGATCTTGTTTCGCTTTCTCAATAGCAGGAATGATAATTTCTTTTTCTTCAGTTCCTATTGCACCGTTATCTCCAGCATGAGGATTTAAACTAAGTACTGCAATTTTTGGTTTACGAATACCAAAATCTTTAACTAAACTGGAATATAAAATATCAATTTTTTCTGCAATTGAATCTATTGAAATTGCTGAAGCAATATTTTTAACCGGCAAGTGATTAGTTGCCAATGCAACCCTTAATCCCGATGCAGAACAAAGCATCATCAATGATTTACCGCCAATTTTTTTTGTAAGGTATTCTGTATGTCCTATTCCATTTCCGGATTCTGCCTTGAACGTTCCTTTGTTAATTGGTGCTGTTACTAAAACATCAATTTGTTTATTAATAAGAGCTTCTGTTACTTTTTCTAAAGAGATAGCAGCGTACTTACCCCCAATTTCATTCGCAGTTCCCATGTCAATTTTCACTTCTTCATCGTAACAAGCAAAAACGTTGTTTTTCTTTGGATTGATTTGATTAAAATCCTTTATGGGATGGAAGTTAAATTCACCTAAATCTAAGACCTTTCTGTAATACGCTACAGTCTTTTGTGAACTGAAAAGCACAGGAACGCAGATTTCTGATATGCTGTTGTCAATTAAAGTTTTTAATATTACTTCAAGGCCAACTCCGTTAATATCACCTTGGCTTATTCCTACAATAATTTTATTATCTATCATATTATTTAATACCGTATTTAATTTTGTACTTATTGTACAATTCTGTTTGTTGATTAGAGAGATTTACTGCTTTGCCTTTTATGTAGGCATGCGTGATATTATTTCCTTTCATATCAAGAATATCTCCGTCACTTACGATTAGACTTGCAAATTTATTTTCTTCTAATGTGCCAATTTTATTATCTACTTTTAAAATTTTGGCAACGTTGTAAGTTATTAAAGAAACTGCATCTTCATATTTCAGACCATAAGCAACTGCACTTCCTGCAAGAAAGGGTAAGTTTCTGCTATTCATTGCCTCCATTTCAAAATCTCCTCCTCCGCTTAAACAAAACAAAATCCCTTTCTGCTGTAATTTAGAAGGGAGATTAAAAACAGCATCAATGTCATCATCTGCATTGTCAGGTAAATCATGAACCCTCGTAAGTATTACGGGAATTTTATTTTCTAACAGCAATTCTGCAACTAATTCTGATTCTTTACCACCTACTATAACAGGACTAATGACATTGTTTTGTTTCGCAAACATTATAGCCGCAACAATACTTTTAGCATTATTAGCATGTAAGTATAGATTTTTACTTCCACTAAACACACCCTTCATGGCCTCATAACGAAGATTTTTTTCTGAAGCGGATTTACTTTGATAATAAGCGTAGGATTCTTTCATAAAAGCTTCAAGTTCTTGCATTTTTTCCTTGTAGCCGGTTTCTTGTTTTTTCTCTTCTCCTTTTGTTGCTTGTACTGGTTCTTTAATCACAGGAAAATTAATATGTACGCCATCGTCCGCTTTTAGAACGGCGTCTTCCCAGTTCCATCCTTCCAAAGACATAACACTTGAGTTACCGGAAATTAATCCGCCTCTTGGCGTTACCTGCGTATAAAGAATACCATTTGTTTTAATGGTTGGAACAATTTTATTGTCGGTATTGTAAGCAATTAACGTTCTGATGTGCGCATTATTTTCTCCGACATCTTTCCAGTCAACAGTTGCTCTTACTGCGGCGGCATCATGCAGTCCTAATACATTATTACAATTTATAATACCGGGATAAACATGTTTGCCGCTAAAGTCCATTACAGTATCAAAAGACTGGTAGTTTAATTTAATTCCGGTAACGCTTTGAACAGATTCAATCAATTCACCATTGATAATGATTAGACAATTTTCTATTACCTTACCATTACCAATGTGCGCTATCGCATTAATAATAGCAGTTTTACCGGTTTTCTTCGATTGCCCAAATATATTATTATTCGAAAGAAGAACCGTAAGGACTAAAAATAGATATCTCTTTTTTATCGTAAACATCAATTATCTTTTTCCTGTTTCTGATTCGTTAATGCCTTCTAAAGTATTGCAATGATAAAGCCTTGGTTTCTTACCATTATACTTTTTGGTTTTGGCACCTTTACTTTTTGCATCAAGACATTTTTGAATTAATCTTGATTTATCTTCATTCATTTTTGCCAATGCTTCTTCATGTTTTTCTCGATCGAATAAGAGAATTCCATCAACAAAAGTTTTCTCTACTTTCGCATAAATACTTAAAGGATTATTATCCCAAACAACTATATCCGCGTCTTTACCAACTTTCAAACTACCAACCCGGTTGTCTATATGAAGCATTTTTGCAG
>JBFWYJ010000191.1:0-6474 GCA_050186555.1 Bacteroidia bacterium | reverse complement strand
AGAGCGAATTGTAGATTTCTTCCTGTTAATTCTGATATTCATATTAACACTTATATTTCAATTTTCTAAATTATACGACTTGGCAAATGAATTAATATTTAGTCCTTTAAAGAATAAACTTTCAGGATTATCTGAGAATCCTATAAAGCTTATTCTTTTAATTGCAGTTATAATTGTTTTGATTGGAGCTTTTTTCTTCTTTAGAAAGAAAGTTTCCGGTCTATTAAGAGGGAAGTTTGGAAATGTTTTAAAAGGTCTTGGTGAAGGAATAGGCTCTATAAGAAAAATGAAAAATCCTGTAAAGTTTATCATTCTGAGTATTGTCATTTGGGCTTGTTATTATTATTCACTTCTGCTTTGCTTTTTTGCAATTGAAGGTACTTCGGATTTAGGTCACGGCGCTGCATTAACAGTTTTGCTTTTCGGAACATTCGGTGTGGTTTTTTCTCCAGGTGGTTTGGGTGCGTATCCTTTAATAGTAGGAGGAATCTTGACCAGTACATATGGAATTGATGAAGTGTCTTCATTTGCTTTGCCGTGGCTAACATGGACCAGCCAGTTTGTTTTGATCATAGCAATTGGGGTTATTTCTTTAATTTTATTACCAATTATAAATTCAAAAAAGAATGTCGTTTCACAGTAAGCTTACAGAGAAAGTAGTTTCTGTCGGGGAAATTGAAAAGTTTGTAAACGTGCTTCGTATTTACGGTAAGAAAATTGTATTTACTAATGGCTGTTTTGATATTTTGCATTTAGGTCATGTCGATTATCTAAATCAAGCTCGCGACAGTGGAGATGCTTTGATTATTGGATTAAATACGGATAGCTCAGTTAAAAGACAAAATAAAGGAGAGAATAGACCAGTCAACAATGAAGAATCAAGAGCGAAATTATTAGCCGCGCTTAGTTGTGTGGATGCAGTTGTTTTGTTTGAGGATGAAACACCCTATGAATTAATAAAATTAATTCAACCGGATGTATTAGTAAAAGGGGATGATTACAAAGCAGAAGATATTGTTGGATATGATATAGTGAAGAAAAGAGGCGGAGAGGTGATAACAATCCCTTTGGTAAAGGGTTATTCGACTACATCCTTAATTAATAAAATAAAATCCTGATTACTTTTTAGTAAGTTCTTTAAACACATCTTCCATCTTCTGTTCTTCTTTGTTTAGTGTAAGTACACCAACGTTCTGTTGAACAGCGGCATTAAAGATATCTTTTCTGATATCTCTTGTTTCATCTGCTTTGATGATGAATTTATTTTCACCTCTATCTATAACCTCCAAAACATTTGGTATTTGTTTCAGGAGGTCAGTTGAAATTGTATTATCAAATTCAACACTGATTATCTGAGTTATTTTATTTTGTTTCAGGGATGTAGTTTTATCATTAGCAACGATAATTCCTTTGTCAATAATAATTACCCTATCACACACAGCTTCTACTTCTTGCATAATGTGCGTGCTTAGCATTACGGTTTTTTCTTTTCCTAACCGTTTTATCAACGCTCTTATTTCATCCAATTGATTAGGATCCAGTCCTGTTGTAGGCTCATCCATTATCAAAACTTTTGGATCATGAATCATGGCTTGCGCTAAACCAACGCGCTGACGGTAACCCTTGCTCAATGCACCGATTTTCTTATTTTGTTCAACCTGTAAGCCTGTCATTTCAATCATTTCTTTGACGCGCTGTTTCGTGTTTTTTATTTTGTACAAGCCGCCAACAAATTCAAGAAATTCTTTAACGTACATATCCAAATACAAAGGATTGTGCTCCGGTAAATAACCGATTTGTTTTCGGACATCAATACTTTGGTTATGAATGTCAAATCCACAAACGCTAACATCACCCGAACTTGGAGGAATGTAACAGGTGATTATTTTCATCATGGTACTTTTTCCTGCTCCATTCGGCCCAAGAAAACCAACAATTTCATTTTCGTTCACTTGAAATGAAACATTATCAAGCGCTTTTTGCTCTTTGTATAATTTGGTAATGTTATTTACAATGATTGACATATTGTACGTATAAAAATAAATAAAAGCTATTTATAATTAATACAGAAACAAAAGGTTTACTAACATTCAAGTTTTTCTTATTGTTAAGAAGTGGCGTAATAATTAAACCTTAATTTATACTCATAGGTACTTCCATGATTAGGATTTCAGAATCATTGTTTTTCGAAATAAATTCTAATGATTCTATGCCATTCAACCCCATCCCATCTCTCTCTTCAAGTAATTGTTCATTAACTTCAAAAGAACCTTTAATAACAAACAAATATATTCCGTTTGTTTTTTCATTTAGTTCATATTTAGATTTTACACCAATTTCAAAATTCCCCATATAAAACCAGGCATTTTGATGAATCCAGACTCCTTCATCATTTTCATTTGGAGATAGAATTTCTTGTAGCTTATTTTTTCTATCATTAATGTTTAAAGAAATTTGGTCGTAACGAGGCGTAACGTTTTTCTTGTTTGGAAAAATCCAAATTTGCAAAAATTTTACAGGATTAGTTTTACTATGATTAAATTCACTATGGGTAATACCGGTACCGGCGCTCATTATTTGAATATCCCCATTTTTTATCACTGACGTATTGCCCATGCTGTCTTTATGTTCTAAATCACCTTCAAGTGGAATACTAATAATTTCCATATTATCATGCGGATGAGTTCCAAAACCCATTCCCGGAGCTACTGTATCATCATTTAGAACTCGCAACACGCCAAAACGCATTCGTTCCGGGTTATAATATTGTCCAAAACTAAAGGTATGATAACTATTGAGCCAGCCAAAGTTTGCGTGTCCTCTTGAATTTGACTTATGAAGAATGGTATTTGACATAATTGAAAAAGTTAAAGTTATTCTGATAAAATAGAGTTTAAAAATAACTATATTTATCTCATTAGTATTATGGAAAAAGTAAGAAAATACCCCGCCGGCTTGCCCTATTTAGTGTTTACGGAATTCTGGGAACGATTCGGTTACTATTTAATGATAGGCATTTTTATGCTTTATATGATTAAACCTGTTGACGAAGGTGGTTGGGGCTGGGATAATGCTACAGGAGCTGATATTTATGGAACTTTCATTGCATTAGTTTATTTAACACCATTTATGGGCGGACTGTTAGCCGATATTAAGTTGGGCTACCGTTTTTCAATTACTCTTGGGGGCATATTAATGGGTGTAGGTTATATTTTACTGGGTGTTCATGAAAAATGGGCTTTTTATACTTCATTAGTTGTTATGATTGTTGGGAATGGTTTTTTCAAACCAAATATTTCCACGCTGCTAGGGAATTTATATAATGACCCGCAATTCAAATCAAAGAAAGATTTAGGGTATAATATTTTTTACATGGGTATTAATGCAGGAGCGCTAATTTGCAATTTTGTGGCCGCTTTTATGAGAAATAAATACGGTTGGGGCGGTGCTTTTACGGCTGCCGGTATAGGGATGTTTATTGGCGTTATAATTTTTTGGTTGGGAAACAAACATTACAAACACGTGGATGTAAGACGAGAGCCTAAGCCTGAGGATAAACCTTTATTGATGCGATTTGCATCATTATTAGGTGTTGCAGCTATAGGCGGAGTTGTTGGTTGGTTAATTCCGGGTAACGTAATGGGAAGTGATAGTACTGATGCATTCTTTCTAGCTTGCATTCCAATCATTTATTTTTTCTATACTGTTTACAAAAGTGCTGCTGAGAATGAAAAACCAAACTTGCGCACCATGTTTACCATTTTCTTTATTGTGATTTTATTTTGGGCAGTGTTTAAACAAAACGGAACTGCTTTAACTACTTATGCCGAATATTATACAGATAGAGAAGCAGGACAAGAGTTGGCCGAGATGATAAAACCGCTTGAGCAAACAGAAGTATTGGAAGCAGAGAATAAGGAAAGAGACCAGTTAGATGAGCAATTCAGAAGGATAAAAGATGATAACGGACAAACCATGAAATGCATGGACTACCCGCCTTACTTTAAAAACCTGGATCCAAAAAAATATCCAAAGAAAGGCGAACAAGTTTATTTATTTAATACCGAATTGTTTCAATCAATAAATCCATTTTTTGTTGTTGTATTAACGCCCTTGTTAATCGGATTCTTTGCTTTTCTTAGAAAGAAAGGGAAGGAGCCAACTACTGCATCAAAAATAGCTTATGGCTTATTAATAAGCGCCTTGTCTACATTGGTAATGGTTGGTGCAATTTATTCTACAGAAAACGGCATGGAAAAAGCCAGTCCTTGGTGGTTAATAGCAAGTTACGGCGTGATTACTGTGGGTGAATTGTGTTTAAGTCCGATGGGTTTGTCAATGGTTTCTAAATTATCTCCAGTTAAACTAACCGCACTTATGATGGGCGGCTGGAGTTTAGCAACTTCATTAGGAAATAAACTTAGTGGAGTTCTTGCCAAGAATTGGGACAGATTTGATAACAAAGCGGGCTATTTCTGGCTAAACTTTGCTTTATTAATGTTTGCTGCAGGATTACTTTTCGTCTTATTAAAGCGATTGAATAAAGTATTTAAAGAAAATTAATTTTTTTCTTACTTAAACTGATTCAATTGATAAATGGCATAGTCTGCCATATAGGTTTCAATGGCGTCTGCACTCATTAAGTGTTTTGTGCTTTTATTGTAATAGCGTTTGTATTCTTTTTTGTTTCTCCAAAAATCAATTAATAATTTATCGAGAGTTTCGTTTGTCAGGCTCATTAATTGATAACCGAGACCGGCTTCGATAGCATATAAGTTTACGTCTTTGTTTAGACGTTTGGATTTGGAAGTAGATTTCTTTTTAAAATATAATCCCATAACCTGAAAGAAGTTTGAAGTACTGTATTCTTTTATCAAACCAAATTGTTTGGCCACCATTCCTACTTTAGCATTAAAAGATAGTTTATCAAAAGTAGCAGTATCAAGATGTGAAGGCGCATGCATAGAAATTTGTATGGTGTATTCTCTTTGATTATCCGCCTTAATTGCAGCAGCGCCTTTAGATTTTACATTGTATAATTTATTGCTCGTAGTTGATTTTACAGTAATTTTTTTGTAGGAGATATTTGGAAACATTTTTGACACATAATCGAAAATTGCTTTGTATTTGTACAATGAGTCATTTTCTTCAATAAATATTTTGCTACTGTCGGATTTAAAATCTGCTATTGTTGCTTCTGTAATAACTTTATAATACAGATGTTTTTGCCCCTTAGCAATGTTAAATAGAAATATAAATAGAATTAATGTGTATTTCATTTCGCAAAGATAATACAATTAGAATTGTCTGAACTTAATAATATGATTTTTAATTTCACCGAAAAAACTTTTAAAATGATTGGTTAATAAATCTTCATTTTCTTTAAAATTCTCTACCGACTTATGTAAGGCTACATCGTGCTTAATTCTTTGAGACATCTGATATAACACAACTTCTATTTGGTTTAAGACACTATAATTATTATAAATATCATTAGAAATAACATAGTTAAGAAAGTGTTTATTGGGAATAGAATTATTTTCAACATGATCGGTATAGATCTCGTAAATAGATTTAGTATAGTTGATTAATTCATAATTGGTTAATTCCTTAAAGTATTTGGCTAGCAAATGATCAAAGTAAATATCTACCAGTATTCCGCTGTGTTTTTCGAAACCATTATAGAATAAGCGTTTACTTTTTCTGAATAATTCGTGACTATCCGTGAATCTGTCAATTTCTCGGTGTAGCAAAATTCCTTTTTGAATTTCTACCGGGTATTTGAGGTAATCGTTACCCCTTACATAGTCGCCGATAAAATTGCCAATAATTAAACCATGATTTTCACCTGATAAATATGCGTGTGCCAAATAATTCAATCTAACTAATTTACTAAATTTATGGAATGATAATTTTTCTTGCAGAAATAAAGGATGGAAAGGCTTACTTAAATGAATCTGAAACGACTCATTGTACCAAAGTATTAAGAAAAGATCTGGGTGACAGTATTCGTATGATGGATGGTAAGGGTAGCTTTTATGAAGGAAAAATTATTTCATTTAACAAGAAAGAGACTGTGGTTTCGATTGAAATGCAGGAGCAGATTGAAAGAAGAAGGCCTTATAACCTTCACTTGGCGATATCCCCTACAAAGCAAATAGACCGCATAGAATGGTTGATTGAAAAGGCTGTGGAAATAGGTGTAGATGAGATAACCTTATTGCGTACTAAAAACACAGAAAGAACCAAGGTTAATTTAGAAAGACTAAACAGTATTTGCTTAAGTGCCGCAAAACAGAGTTTGAAGGCCTTTTTGCCAATAATTAATGATATTGTTCCGTTTGAGGAGTTTGTCAAGGAAGTGAAATGTGATGTGAAAGCGATATCTTATTGTGGTAACATTAACAAAAAATCTATTAAGAGCATTATTAATAAAAATTTAACAACGGGTTATACAGTTTTGGTTGGCCCTGA
>JBFWYJ010000190.1:0-6523 GCA_050186555.1 Bacteroidia bacterium | reverse complement strand
TTTTTTGAATAGCAACAATATCAAAAAAGCGATTCATTAATTCAGGAGGATATTGTTGCTTGATAATTTTACTTTTAAGTGCAGTAACATTTCCGATAAAGTCAAAAGAAGCTCTAGCAAATATTCTTTGTTGGATTAATTCCATAATCCATAATTGTATTATTTGTAAAACACCACTAGCAAATACAGCAAAAATGATTAAGAATATCAATACAAAACCAGAGGCGGTATATTGCCCCATTTGCAAGAAATTAATCAAACTTTGAATACCCAATGGAAGAATCAAACCAACTAAACCACCTACTACTGCATAAAAGAAAATATTTATAATATCTTTTTTGTCAACTTTTAATATTGCAAGCAAGCGATTAAAAATGCTTTTTGTTTTATTTTGAGATAGTGCATTAGCATAATAATTACAAATTGGTAATGCTGAAATTGTATTTACTGAATTATTATCATAGTAAAGTAGATTAAGTATCGAATTTAAATCTGATGATTTGTATGAATTTCCAAGAATCAAAGGATTTATTTCAAACTCTTTGCCGTTAAATTGAATAATTACTGGTTCAATATAATCTTCTCTTTTAAGAAGGATCATTAATGGGAAATCCGGAGAGTGTAATAAGTCAATAATATCTTCTTTGTCTAAATTATATCCAATGAAGCTAAGATTTAGCATTGAAGCATCTTCTAGCATTGCTTCCAAAAGATCATCGGGTTTTTCAAATTCATGAATTTGATTTTCGCTGAAATTATCTTTCAGCTCAATCACATTTTCTTTTGAGTCTGTAGAGTTTAAGAAATGTTGGTATATATGAAACAAGTTAGCTCTTAGCATGAGATGTTGGTTTAGTTTTGTTTCTGATTTTTTCCGATAAAGTAATGTTGCCTTGAGTAATTGGCACAGAATATATGGTCATATTATTGCCAAAGTTATCGTAAACAAATTTTATGATATCTTCAAACAAAATGGCTTTTGTATAAGCAGTAATAAGTGTTGTTACTGTTTCTTCCATGGTATCATGGTCGTTTAATTTAAACACATGATTATCAAAATCAATACTTACTTCTGCTGCAAGCTTGTTGATCAATAACTCTTTTGCAATTTCTTTTGCCTTGGATTGATCTTCTAAATGTATATATGCTGTTATCATTCTATGTTATGTATAAAAAAAGATTCTAAATAATTACTAATATATTTTGACTCATTTGAGGGAATATCCGTTAATGGTAACCCGTGTGAAATAAGATGATGCTGTATTTGTATGCTCTCAACCATTGTAGTGGCAATTGCAAGAGGAAATTTAATCTTAGGATTAATATTTTTAATAATGTCTTTTACTATTTCTAAATACTTAATTTGATCAGATAATAGATTTTGTTTATTAATGCTCTCAATATTTTGTGTGTAAATAAGTCTAACAGATTCCGAAAGCATAAGTTCTCTCAGAAGTAAAATATCTA
Source organism: Bacteroidia bacterium (assembly GCA_050186555.1). Taxonomy (GTDB): domain Bacteria; phylum Bacteroidota; class Bacteroidia; order B-17B0; family Aurantibacillaceae; genus Aurantibacillus. Next base: position 5,056 of record JBFWYJ010000190.1, on the reverse strand, counting down.
ATATTTCTGACTTGAATTTAAACTTTTGTTTATTGTAAAGAATACTGAGCACCGTATTTAATTTATCTATTGGTTTTTGTTCAGATTTCAATTCAAATTCAACTAAAAACAAAATATATCGCCAGTACCAGGCATTTAAATATAAAACAAACTGATGCTTGTCTTTGAAGTATCTGTATACTGATGCTTCTGTGGTATTAATGTTTTCCGCTAACTTTTTAAAATTGAAGTTCTCAATGCCCAATTTGTGCACCAATTGTAGCCCTTTCCCAACTATTTTTCTTCCTAGCTCGGTATCACTCGGATTTTTTACAAATAAATTGGAATTTATATCGTGACTAATATTAATCGTCATGCCGCAAAATTAACAACAATAGGTTTACATTGTTCTGTAATAGTATTACTATTATTGTTAAAAGTATTTAAATTGATAAGTTGTTTGTTTTTTTAAATCAAAATATTGTCATCTGCATAAGTTATTTCGGTCTATTTTTTTACTACCTTTACGGGCAGTTTGTTTAAAACTGCTATGTCTCACCACACCAAATATATTTTCGTAACCGGCGGTGTAACCTCATCTTTAGGGAAGGGAATTATTTCTGCAAGTCTGGCTAAATTGTTGCAAGCCAGAGGTTTTTCCGTAACAATTCAAAAACTGGACCCCTACATTAATGTTGATCCCGGAACTTTAAATCCTTATGAACACGGAGAATGTTATGTAACAGATGATGGTGCGGAAACCGATCTTGATTTGGGACATTATGAAAGGTTCTTAAATACCCCAACATCACAGGCAAACAATGTAACTACAGGCAGAATTTATCAATCTGTTATTGAAAAAGAGCGTAAAGGTGAATTTTTAGGCAAAACAGTTCAGGTAATACCTCATATTACAGATGAAATTAAAAACAGAATTCGTTTATTAGGTAAAACAGGCAAGTATGATTTCGTAATAACTGAAATTGGCGGTACTGTTGGCGATATAGAATCGTTGCCTTATATAGAAGCAGTTAGACAATTGAAGTGGGATTTAGAAGGTAATTGTGTGGTTGTTCATTTAACGCTTTTGCCTTACTTAAGTACAACAGGCGAATTAAAAACAAAGCCAACACAACATTCTGTTAAGGTACTTTTAGAATATGGTGTGCAACCGGATATTTTAGTTTGCAGATCTGAACATCCTGTTACTAGCGACATCAGAAAGAAATTAGCTTTATTTTGTAATGTAGGACAGGACGCTGTTATAGAAGCCATGGATGCAAGTACTATTTATGAAGTGCCGCTATTAATGGAGAAGGAGAAATTGGATCAAATAGTACTGAAAAAGCTCCATATAAACGCTGAAGGGGCTCCAAAGCTTGAAAATTGGAGAAATTTCCTTGATAAATTTCATAATCCAAAAAAGGCAGTTGCAATTGGCCTGATTGGAAAGTATGTTGAATTAAAGGATTCGTATAAGTCTATTTCAGAGGCAATTATTCATGCCGGAGCAATGAATGATTGCAAAGTAGATGTGAAATGGATTCATAGCGAATCATTGACTAGTGAGAACGTAAACGATAAACTCAAAGGATTGAAAGCAATCTTGGTTGCTCCGGGCTTTGGAACTAGAGGTATTGAAGGTAAAATTGCAGCAATAAAATTTGCTCGTGAAAATAAAATTCCATTTTTAGGTATTTGCTTAGGTATGCAATGCGCAGTTATTGAATATGCGAGAAATGTTGTTGGATTAAAGGATGCGCATAGTCGAGAAATGAATCCTGCAACCAGCAGTCCGGTAATAGATTTGTTAGAAAATCAAAAATCCATTAAACAGATGGGTGGAACAATGAGGCTTGGTGCTTATTCTTGTGAGCTGGACGAAGATAGTTTAGCGTATAAAATATATGGTAAGAAGAAAATTTCTGAAAGACATCGTCATAGATATGAATTCAATAATGAATACAAGAAACATTTTGTTGAAGCAGGAATGAAATTGTCAGGAATAAATCCTGAAGGCGATCTGGTAGAAATCGTCGAGATAAAAGAACATCCGTTTTTTATAGGCGTACAATTTCATCCTGAATATAAAAGTACAGTCGAATCACCGCACCCTTTATTCATAAGCTTCATTAAGGCAGCCATTGCTTGATGGAAACAGTTGAGATAGGTTATTTCAGTAAGACACAGGGATTAAAAGGCGCCTTAAACCTTGTGGTTAAAGTTGACTTTGATATTGAATCCTGTGAAGTGCTGTTTGTTGATACAAGTTCAGGCAATCAGCCAATGTTTATCAAAGAGTTCAGAGAATCTAAGAACGGATTTGTAATCCTTCTTGAGGATGTAAATAATATTGACGAGGCTCAAGTTTTTACTTCTAGGAAAGTTTATGTTAAGGACGATTTGGTATTTAAAAACGAAGCCGATGATTGGTTAGGGTTTAGGCTCATTGATGAAAACTATGGCGAAGTTGGAGTCATTAAGAATATTGAATACTCTCCAGCGGGTGATTTAATCGTATTGGAAGTAAATGAAAAGGAAGTGTTGTTGCCATTAAACGATAATATGGTTAAGAAAGTAGACACAAACGGAAGGCTGATTCAGTATTGTGCTCCGGATGGATTGATCGAAATGTATCTAAAAGACTGATGAACAGTTAATGTTTTTCCGTTTAAAAAAATAATTATATTTGCGTTCCTTAACGGTGAGGTGCCTGAGAGGCCGAAAGGAGCAGTTTGCTAAACTGTCGTACGGGTTAAACCGTACCGCGGGTTCGAATCCCGCCCTCACCGCTGAAAGGGACTTAGGCTCAAAAAGAGAACTAAGTCCCTTTTTTATTAAAGCCAAATCGCCCGTGTGTCGGGCGATTTGTGCAATTATAAAATTGATTTCAGAGGTTCGAAATGCACCAGTTTTCTTGTCGTATACCAAACCGGACGGGAAGAGTAAGTTTTGCAATCCTTCTTTCATTGCAATACCGCCATCTTGCCACAGTTGGCGCAGGTTTCGGCAAAGAATTACTGCTTCATTTATCATTTCTTTTAGGTTCGAAATGGAAATCCCACAAGTCGCCATTTCCATTCGGATTTTATCAAATTCTTTAGTGTATTTTACTCTAAAACGTTCATAGGTTTCCTTGGGCATCTCCTCTTTTATGAAGTGCTTCTCCTCAAGCGTTTCTATGTCCTTTGTTAGTTCGACAATTCTCGCCTTAAGGATCGCTTCCTTTTCAACGGAGTCTTTATTCAGTTCATGGTAGGTGCTTTCCAATTCAATTTTGATTGCTTCGCTCAGATCAGGCTTTACTTCGTATTTCTCAAGTTCCTCTGAAAACAAACGGTGCATTTCTTTTGCGCTTTTATTGCACCTACAGCCGTTTGTTCTGCATTTATAGTAGTACAAGTTCTTCTTCTTTACAATATAGCCTGTAAATGGCTGAATACAATCCGAGCATTTAATGAAAACCTTAAGTGGAATATTTACATCTTCTGCTTTGTGTGGTACTCCGAATTTAGTTGAAGATGAAATGACTTCATTCACTTTCATAAACGTTTCCTTAGAGATCATTTTTTCATGCACTCCTTCAACTACTTTTCCGTTCAGCATTCCGTGCGAAACTAATCCGCAATAAAATGGGTTAATGAAAATCTTATGCAATTGTTGTTTGTACATTTTTACACCGATAGCCTGAAGCTTCAAAATAATTTCTTCATTCTTCATACCCATTAGTTTCCATTCCCACGCTTTTTTAATTTTCTTTCCATCCGCATTCACTACAATTTTACGTTCACCACTTGTTCTAACAATATCATAACCCTGCGGTGGCTTCACAACCCAAATTCCTTTTTCAAATTTGGCTTTCATTCCTGCCATTGCAACTTGCTTTCGTTGTTCGTTATCCCAACGCCCGAACAAAAGTTGCATATCATGAAATAGAACTCCGTTTGGATTGGATGTGTCGATTGGTTCTGTTACTGCTTTAATATGAACCCCGTGCTTTTCTCTTAGTTCATCTGCAATGGAAATAGCTTTGCCTCCTGTTCTGCTAAAGCGAGTCATTTTGTAAACCAAAATGGTGCTTATTTTTCCTTTGCTTGTATTTACAAAACTCAACATTCGTTGAAACTCTTTTCGTGCATCGGTTTTTGCACTTTCATAAGTATCACCAAACGTTGAAACAATTGTGAGATTATTGCGCTTGGCATATTCCTCAATTGATTTACGCTGAGTTTCCAAAGACTCGTTTTTATCAAACTGACCTTTGCCGGAAACCCTTGTGTACATAACTGCTAAATTGGATGTGGACTGCTTTACTTCTTTTTTACCAAAGCGTCCAAACCGATTTGCTATTATTTGTTCTTCTGTCATTTTGCCTCCTTTCTTTTATTATTAATTTTTTTACGCTTGTTTTCTGTATTCAATTTCTGATTCATTATTTTCTGCATTCAATAAAATTATTTTTGCTTCAGTTGATTCATCAATCTCATTTTTCTTTTTTAGTTTTGAAAGATGTTCGCATAAAAGAACAGCCAGTTTTTTGATTGATAATACAATCTTATTTGCTTGTTCATCGCTCACACTTTCATAACCTTTTAACATTCTTAGTTTTTCAACCGTTAATCCTTTATTATTTTCGCTCTCACTTTTCATTTCTATTTTTGACTTCCGTTCTATACTCCCTTTTCATTTTTATTATATTGATTGTCAATACAATAGCTAATTTACGTACATCTTTTGGAATAAAGAAATGCCCTCGAATCGCCCTAAATTTGCCCAATTTTCAGGTTGATTTTATAGCTTTCTCCTGTACATTTTAGTATTCTAAAATTTGGCAAGGTGATCGGATTTTTATTTTTTGTTTCATGTTATGCAGCTTTATTTTGTTGTTGACTTTTTAATAATCCTTGTTTCTTCAATGCTTCGTATCTGTACCTCCAATCACTTTTCTTTTCCGCTTCATTTTTACCGGAGATGAATTGTTGCGCTTTTTCTTGATGCGGTTTCTCTTCAATAAAATCTATTTCGGAAAATTTTATTTCAGTTGTGTGACGCATTAATTGATGCCTAATGCAAATCA
>JBFWYJ010000189.1:0-6526 GCA_050186555.1 Bacteroidia bacterium | reverse complement strand
CAAAAGCAGCTTTTGGCACTTCCATTTTCCAGTTATAGTCTATTGTTTGATCAATGCCTGTACTTCCTTTAATATCAGTATTAATACCAGCTATTTTGGTTGTAAATGGCTCCAAGTGTACCCGTCCATCCTTAAGTTTATAATTTAAATTTAAGTTAGTTACTTCCGTGTTTTTTAGTTTGTCCATTTTTAAAGCTTCTCCTAGTTTCATTAATGGAGGGAAGCCCCCAACTTCAACTTTATTGGTTTTAAAATACCCCCCTGCACTTACCGTATTTAAATCAGGCTCCATTTTGTCGTTCATGGCAACGTTGAAGTTTTCTAAACTGGCGCTGAAAACACCCTTTGCGTACTGTGCAGCGGGAGCCATCTTTTTAATCATCTCAAAAGAGTTATACGTGTTTTGAATATCGAAATTATCCACTTTTAAATTTAACCCTGTTGTAGGTTTTTTAGGATTAGTTGTTTCATAGAAACCATTAATTACTAAAGCCCCGCCCAAAGTGTTCATTCTTAAATTGGTCATTTCTGCTTTTTGATTTCTAACAACAATGTTGCCAACTAAATTATCAATGACTAAATTTTGAAACAACACTTTTCCGATTTTCGAGTCTAAAACAAAATCGATGTTAGCCGGTACTTCTGCAACTCCCGAATCTGTGCTGGTTGGCGCCGCAGTTGTTTCACTTGTTGCGGCTGTTGTTTCTGAAGAAGAGCCCATTAATTCATTTAAATCCATCATAGATGAATTCAATGCAAACGAGCCTTTGATTGCTTCGTCCTTAAAAAGATATTGCATAAAATTATCTAAACGACCTTTTGCTTGAACATCACTTTTTCCAAGTTTAGCGTCAAAATTTGGCAACTCAACAAACTGATTACTGAAGTTTAAAATCGTTTCATTTAATATGACCTCATAAGGTAATGTCGGGGTCTTGTAATCCATTTTCTCAATCTTTAAAGAACCTTCTGCTTTAAAATTTTCGAAATCCTGTTTTTCCAAGGCGCTCATTCTCCCTTTAATACTGATGTCAGAGGTGATCAATCCACTTAAATTATCATCTTTTTCAAGCGGAATAAATTCTTTTACACTTGACAAATCAATCTTTCCTCTTAAACCTGCTTTCAAATTAGGATCCGAAATGGGCGTACTCACGTGAGCTGATAAATCAACCGGGTTGCCAGCAAGTTCAACATGAAATTTATTTACGTCAACGGTTGTAGCATCTAGCACTCCGTTTGGATTGTTTACATGCACATCAATATTAATGTTATTAACAGATTTCGGAAGCGAAGGATACTTAAACATTGCATTGTCAATTGATAAGTTCAAGGCAAACGCGGGTAAACTAGAGGCATTATAGATGCCCTTTGCAAAACCATCGAGCGCAAGCTTTCCCGAAGTTTTAACTGATGCAAATTCTTTGGAATAAACAGCAGGAATTAATGATAGAATAGACTTAAATTCTGTTTGCTTTGCTTTGAACTTAATATCCATGTTGATGTTCGTATCGGGCATTGCAACAAAACCGTCAAATCCTAATCCCAAATCGTTTAAATCAAACTCATTTTCTTTAAACGTAAATTTCATATTAGGCATGTCCATATCCAAATCTGCTTTGAATCTGGTTTTTGCTTCCGTTAAATAATTTATACCGTCCATTTTAAAAGTAACTGCTGCGATTTCTAACAAATTGCTTAATACAAAATTATCCTGAGTAAAATCGCCTGATAAATTGTAATTAAAGTCCTCAAGCTTTGCATACATTTTACCTTGTTGATCGTCGTAAACAATGTGAGCATTTTTAATCGCTAGTTCTTTTAATTTCATTGCGAATTTTGTTGGCTCTTCTGATGTTGGCTCTTCTGTTTGCGCAGTATCTGCGCTTGGTTTTGCGATATCCCAATTCGCTTTACCATCAGGTAATATTTTTCCTAAAATTCTTGCTTTATCAATAACAATTGAATTTATCTGGTATTGATCCCCCGCCAAAACAGACTTTAAATTAATGTCTGTTACTAGTTGGCCAATCGAAGCAAGTGTATCGTCTTTAAACTCATCCACGCCTACAACACTAACGTTGTCGATAGTAAACCTGAAATCCGGGAAAGAAGAAATTAGTGTTAAGTCAAATTCTCCAAAATCGACTTTGGCATTCAAATTTTCATTCGCCTGCTCCTTTACTATCTCAACAATTTTATCCTTAAAAATAAAAGGCGCAATGATTATTAATATTATTAAAACTAAGAAGCTTATTCCGGTCCACTTTAAAATTCTTCTCAATATTGATTTCTTTGGTTTTGATGATGCCATACCTGTAAAATTTGGAATACCAAAGATAATAAGAATGCCCGAACAGGGAATTTTTTAAGGAATTTTAATTGTTTTGTGATAAATAGAAAAAGTCCCCCGAAACACAACTAACGAGGGACTTTGACTCACTAACTAACTAGAACAAAAAACACAAAACGAGAACTATATATTTGAACGTTAACCCAGATACGCTTTAAGAAGCTTGCTTCTGCTACCATGTTTAAGGCGGCGTACAGCTTTCTCTTTAATTTGTCTAACACGCTCACGGGTTAATTCGAATTTTTCTCCAATTTCTTCTAAAGTATGTGCATGCGCACCGCCAAGCCCAAAGAACAACTTCACCACATCCGCTTCTCTTCCTGTTAAGGTAGCCAAGGCTCTCTCAATCTCTAGCTTTAAACTTTCATTCATCAAGTCGCAATCCGGCTTTAAAGACGCATCGTTCTCCAACAAATCGTACATATTTCCTGCGTCCTCACCTACTGTTAATGGTGCATCCATACTTGCGTGACGATTACTGTTCTTAAGAATGTCTCTAATGTCTTCAGGAAGCATTTCCATAATTTCACTAATCTCTTCAAAACTTGGCTCTCTTTCTAGTTCCTGCTCTAATTTTGAAAATGCTTTATTTATTTTGTTGATGGCCCCAATTTTATTTAGCGGTAATCTAACAATACGGCTTTGTTCTGCCAAGGCCTGTAAAATGCTTTGTCTAATCCACCAAACCGCGTATGAAATAAATTTAAATCCTCGCGTTTCATCAAATCTTTGAGCCGCTTTAATTAATCCCAGGTTTCCTTCATTAATTAAGTCCGGCAAGCTCAATCCTTGATTCTGATATTGCTTACTAACAGAAACTACAAAACGCAAATTAGCTTTAACAAGTTTGTCCAAAGCTCTTTGGTCACCATCCTTGATTTTCTTAGCTAAAACGACCTCTTCGTCTGCGGTAATTAACTCAACTTTTGCAATATCTTGCAGATACATGTCCAGAGATGCAGTTTCTCTGTTGGTAATTTGCTTGGTTATTTTTAGCTGTCTCATAGTGGTTGGCCTCTTTGACTATATGTACGCCTGAAGTTTAATAATGTTCTCCCGCATTGTATAACTGGTAAGGATGATTGAGTAAGTGATGGTTTAAAATGAGTAAATGGAAAGGTGTTTATGGAAAGAAATGTGGGCTTTATAGTAAAAATGGAGGTGTTAATAAGTTAATTAACGTCTTAAAGACAAAATGTTTGAACTTTGCGGTATGCTTAAACACTTATTTATTAAGAACTATGCTTTATATAGGGAACTTTCTATAGATTTCCCGGGGCAATTAAGTGTTATCACGGGAGAAACCGGGGCCGGTAAAAGTATTTTTTTGGAAGCCCTGGGCTTAGCGCTTGGCAATCGCGCTGATAGTCTTAATTTTTATGACAGAAACGAGAAGTGTGTTGTAGAGGCAATTTTTAACATTGAAAAGGTTTCTGAGGCTAAAGCCTTCTTGGAGGAAAATGACTTTGATAACCATTCTGAATTAATTCTAAGAAGAGAATTAAGCCGTGAAGGTAAAAGTAGGTCGTTTATTAATGATTCTCCTTCTTCTTTGCAACAGATAAAATTACTGAGTCAATTCTTGATTGATGTACACTCACAACATCAAAGCTTGCTCATCAACCAACAAAGGTTTCAGTTTAAATTAATTGATTCATTAAGTGGGTCAGAAAGGCAAGCAGGCGAATACGCTGAAAAGTTTAAAAAATATCTTGAATTGAAAAAAGAGTTTGAATCCCTTAAAGCAAAAGAGTTTGAATTAAAAAAAGAACTTGACTATTTAAATTTTCAGTTAACTGAGCTTCAAGAAGCCTCTCTAGACAACAAGGATGTCGCAAAATTGGAGGAAGAATATTCCACACTTGAGAATGCAGAAAATATTTGTGCAATCCTAAACCAATGCACACAATTAATGGACAATGAAGCCGGAGGAATTCTTCAGCAAATTAATCAATTAAAAACTCTTTTACGTTCTACAGAAAGCTTCGGCAATAGCCTTGTGGGTTTGTCCTCAAGACTCTTAGCCGTGCAGGAAGAATTAAAGGATTTTAGTTTTGAATTAGTTTCAAAGGAATCTAGTATTGAAATTAATCCGAAGAAATTAGAGGAAGTCAGAGAATCTTTAGACACTATTAATCGTTTGCTACTAAAACATCAAGCCAAAGATGTAAACAGCTTAATTGCATTGAAAAATGCAATAGAGAAAAAAGTTAGTGTGATTGAGGGCTTTGATGGAAACTTAACAAACCTGGAATCTCAGCTTAATGCTACAAAAAAAGAATGTATCGAATTAGCAAGCGCACTTTCAAAGAATCGAACAAAGTCTTTCACGCAAATAGAGAAAAAAGTTGCCGGCATGTTGCATGAATTGTCTATGCCAAATGCACGTTTCAAGATAGAAAACAATGAACAAAATGAGATTGGCATTAATGGAATTGATAGTATTGAATTTTATTTTTCCGCTAATCTTGGTGTTGATTTAAGCCCAATTCAAAAGGCGGCCAGCGGAGGCGAGTTATCAAGATTAATGTTATGTTTAAAATCTCTTTTAGCATCAAGCAAGGCGCTTCCGACGATAATTTTTGATGAAATCGACACTGGTGTTAGCGGAGACGTAGCAAATAAAATGGGCAAAATTTTTTCTAAAATGTCAAAGGAAATGCAAGTTCTTACAATTACCCATTTACCTCAAATAGCCAGCTGCGGCAATCATCATTTGTTTGTATATAAGTACAATGAAGGCAAAAAAACAAGCGCAGAAATAAAAGAACTTAAAGGCGACGAGCGCATTGTTGAAATCGCCAAAATGCTTAGTACCGACAGCCCAACCGAGTCTGCAATAAAAAACGCAAAGGATTTATTGCAATCTAACTAATAAGCGATTGATTATCAGGTGTATAGCCTGTTTGTTGAATATTCCTTTTTAAATCGCATAAAACATCTTAATCATTATCTTTGATGCCTAAACAAATTCTATGTCAAACAATTTATTAAAAGGCAAACGCGGAATTATTACCGGAGCACTAGACGAAAACTCTATTGCCTGGAAGGTTGCGGAAAAGGCGCACGAACAAGGTGCGCAAATCATTTTAACTAATGCGCCCATTGCAATGAGAATGGGAGAGATTAATAAGTTAGCCGACAAAACAAGTTCTAAAATAATACCGGCAGACGCGACCAATATTGAAGATTTAACTAAGTTATATTCTGAAGCAATGGAGGTTATGGGCGGAAAAATCGATTTTGTTTTGCATTCTATTGGGATGAGTGTGAACATAAGAAAAAGCATTCCTTATACAGAATTGAATTACGATTACTTCAATAAAGGCATTGACGTTTCTGCTATGTCATTTCATAAAATGTTGGCTGTTGCTCACAAGCTGGATGCTTTAAATGATCACGCATCTGTTGTGGCATTGTCATACATTGCTGCTCAAAAAGCCTATCCTTTTTATACGGATATGGCAGATATAAAAGCTATGTTGGAAAGCATTGCAAGAACATTTGGATACCATTATGGTAAACAAAAGAAAGTTAGAATAAATACAATTTCTCAATCGCCAACCAAAACAACAGCAGGAAGTGGCATTAAAGGTTTTAATGAATTTTTTGATTTTGCCGACAAACAATCTCCTTTAGGAAATGCCAGCGCAGAAGATTGTGCAAACTATTGCATTACTTTATTTAGTGATTTAACCAAAATGGTAACTATGCAAAATCTTTATCACGATGGCGGTTATTCATCAACAGGCGTTAGCACCGAACAATTAGGTTAGTATTTAACTAGCCTTTCTAAATAATTCAAAGCCGGATTTTTGTTCCGGCTTTTTCATTTCAAACAAAGAGGATAGATGCCATATTTTTCTATGCGCTTAAACGTGATTTAATTTGGGTTTAAGCGCCTCGCGTCTGCCGTTAAGTAAAACATTCATTCTCTTCATTAAGTGCCTACATTAATCAATTTAGTAGTTTTTCACTAGATTATATACAAAGTATTTTATCGAAGGTTTTATATACATTCATTTTTCCGATAATCCTTATTTTTTATAATAATACATAACTTAAAAATTAAGAAATATTTTTTATTGAAATTTTTTACATAAAAATTCTTTGCTAATTAATTTATATCAATAATTAAACAGTTTTAAATATTTATTTAAATAAAAACAATTT
>JBFWYJ010000188.1:0-6531 GCA_050186555.1 Bacteroidia bacterium | reverse complement strand
TGGTGGCGCATTAGGTATTGGTATTGGCGATAAAGTTGTGATGCTTGAAAACACATGGTATTCTGTAATCTCACCTGAATCTTGCTCTTCTATTTTATGGAGGAGTTGGGATTTCAAAGAGCAAGCAGCCTCTGCCCTTAAACTAACAGCCACAGACATGCTTAAGAATAAGCTCATTGATGGCGTTATTCAAGAGCCTTTGGGAGGTGCGCATAGAAACCGCGAAGAAATTTTTGATTCTGTAAAGGAATATATTGTTAACGCCTTGAATGAGTTAAAAAAATCAGACGCTGAAAAAAGAATTAATGATAGAATTGAAAAATTCTCTTCAATGGGAGTTGTTCATGAGCTAGAAGAAATAACAAATCAATAAAAATTTATGGCAGACACAGGTGATATTGGCGTTGGCTCGGTAATCCGCTTTAACAACGAATTGGTACAAATCACAGAGTACCAACACAGAACTCCCGGTAATTTACGTGCCTTTTACCAGGCAAAAATGAAGAACTTAAAAACAGGCAAACAAATGGAATACCGCTTTAGAAGTGGTGAAAGTGTTGACATTGTTAGGGTTGAATATAAATTAATGCAGTACATTTATCCGGAGGGTGAATTTGCTGTTGTTATGGACAATGAAACATTTGAACAAGTTCATATTCCAATAAGCATGTTTGGCGATTCTTCAAAATTCTTAAAGGAAGGCATGGAAGTTAAGATTGTGTTCGAAGAAGGAGAAACACCTATTTTGGCTGAAGCACCAACATTTATTGAAGCACAAATCGTCTATGCCGAACCCGGTGTTAAAGGAGATACAGCAACAAATACTTTAAAACCTGCAAAAATTGATACAGGAACAGAAATTATGGTTCCTTTATTTATCAACGAAGGCGAATGGATTAAGGTAGACACTAGAACTAGTGCTTACGTTGAAAGAATTAAAAAATAAATAAATTTTATTATCATAAAAAAGCCCGCTAATGCGGGCTTTTTTATTTAATGATTAATTTTCGATTTGAAGAAGTTTGATCAGCAAATAGAATTTTGATTATATATACTCCTGACGATATATTCATGAGTTTATATTCTTCCTGTTCTTCATACTTCACAATTTCTTTTCCATTTAAATCAGAAATGGATACCCAAAAAATTTCTTTTTCAGCATGAATGAGAAATTTTGAGTTAGCAGGATTAGGATAAACACTGAAATCACTTTCTAAAACATTTTTCTCTATTCCAACAGAAGCGCATGGTGCATCTAATACCGGCTCAATAGCAAAATACCCAAAGTTTTGAGTTAATGGTGTCAGTGCTCCGCCGGTTAAGGCTTGCGTTACATAAATTGTTGGCGTATTTGCTGCAGGTGTATTGCCTAAAGGGAAATACCCTATAGAACCAATTGTTTGTGCTAAACCTACATAATACAAAGTGTTTGCATTAAACTGCAGTGGAGATGATAAATTAAAAAATTGAAATGTATTTAATTCTCCTGAACCAATAGTCAGCGTTGATGTAGTTGCTAAAATAGAACCTGAAGCATTCGCAATAACGCCATAAACTGAATTACCTAAATTATTAATCCCGCTGCTGATCCCTAAATTAATTCCAATGAGCGTTTGTGTTGCAGGTACTTTGAATTCACTGTAAATAATACCAGACCCTGTATTAAACCCTACTCCGCTGCTATAGGATGTTGGAGCAAATGAAGCAGGGCCGGTTCCCATTACATTACAGGTTAAACTGTGCGTAAATGAAATTGTATTATTCGAATTGTCCTCATCAACCGGGACAGACAATTGCATATTACTTGGTCCTAATACGGTTGGCGTATAAACAGGAAATGTTATTACGGTTGAAACCCCAGCTGCCAAGGATGATATGGTAATAGTATTGCTAAAAGGATTGCTTCCTGAGATCGTAAGATCAACGGGAATACCATTTAGGGTATTATTACTACCATTAAAAATAGTAGCGGTAATTGTTTGTGTACCTCCGGCAATCTGTGCATCTTTTCCATAGGCATTAAGACTTTGAACCACCACTTCATTTGTATAGGTATTTGGCGTACCAAATCTGAATAGCGGTCGGAATGTGGTTGTAGAAAGTGTGTTTGCAGCAGGCAATGTTAAACTATTGTTGGTTGCCCCGCAAACTACTGCTGAATTTGAATAAGCAGAATATATAACTACATTGCTTGCGAAAGAAGCGCCTGTGTACTCATAAGCAAGAAACAAGCCGTCTCCTGGATTATAAGCAAAATCAGAAGGAAATGGAAAATCGACAGTTGTTGCAGTTGTTCCGCTTGGAATGGTATAAGTTCCGTTATACACTTGAGTCATTCCAACAGTTGCTGTACTCCAGGATGTACCAAGTGTGTAAGAGTTTGATGAAGTATTCATCATATAAACAGTTAGCGTTCCAAAAGCAGGCGCATTAGCCAATGTGTTTGTCAAAACAAATCCGAATGAATTAATTGTATTTGTTAAGGTGCTTAATTCACTTGCAGGAACAAAATAACAAGCGCGCATACTTGTATGGGATGCATTCCCATTTGGCGCTCTTAGTCCGGTTGTGGCATTAGCTAAAGAATTAGATGGTGCAGTAATAATATAATTAACCTGTCCAAGTAAGGTGGCTGAAGAAACAATCCATAGACAAATTAAGTGTTTAAATAAATTTATTGCCTTCATGCAAACAAATATAAAATAAAAAACCCCGCATAAGCGGGGTTATTATATAATTACATGAAAGAATTACTTACTGATAATTAGTTTAGTTGTAGAGCTTCGTGTACCATCACTAACTTTTACAAAATAAACACCTTTTGCAAGAGATTCAGTATTGATAACGTTCTTATCAGAAACTCTGTTTTCAGTTAAAACAACTTGTCCTAATGCATTCAATACAGAGATTGAAGTATTGGCATTTGCGTCATTAACATAAACTGTTACTTGCTCATTAGCAGGATTTGGATACAATTCAAACTGAGTTTCTAAATTATTCTCAGTTAAACCAACATTACAAATTGTGATTGTTACTGTCCAAGCTTTAACATCTAATTGTGTGTTAGGGCTTGAGTAATCACTCATTTTTTGAATCTTAACCGCTAAATTATCGTTAACCGGACCAGAACTTGCAACAACATAAGTATGAGTTGGAGACTCATCATACAAAGTTACACCATCACCGAAATTCCAAGTATAAACTGAATCAGCTGTAATCGTTAATGTATTTGAAAACGGAGCCCAAGCTTTAGCAAACTTATTTAAATTCCATTGACGGTGGTTTGCAAAGCTAGTTGTTGTATTAACGTAAGTGATTTGGGTTGTATTACAAATTGGTGCAGTTATTGCAGGATTTGGATTATGATCTGCCGTAAATGTATAAGTTACTCTTGGAGCAAGAACAAACTCAAAATCTGAACCATAAGAAGCGCCATTGAACACATTTGTTGTTTTAGCCCAAGTGCTACCAAAAGTTGGTCCAACACCTAAAATACCCATTCCTTCACCATACTTTTCAGCCGGTGTAGCAGATGAAGTAGAAGTTCTGGCATTGTTCATAAACATACGAATTGTATCTTGGTTGTTTGTTGAAACGTTACGAATTACAACTGCGAAATCACCAACAACGATTGCCGGTGCAGCAAAATTACAACCAACAAATACACCTGCTGTTGAAGTTGAAACACCTGTTGTACAAGATGCTACAGCATTACCTGTTGGCAAACCAGACGTTACGTTCCATAATGAAAGTTCAACTTGAACAGGAGTAGAAGGAGATGATGCTTGTCTCATTACTAAAGCCTCAATACCGGAAACAACCACATTTCCACCAGTATTATTGAAAACTGAACCACCTGCATTAATAGCATTTGAAGCAGTATAAGTTGGAGCGTTCTTAAAGGTAGGGAACAAATTAGCGTTTGCAGGCGTGTTTCTATACGCATGCTTATTAAAAAAATACCAGTTAGTATCCGTTACAACTGTATTAGCACTTGTTTTAAAAATAAATTCAGGACCATTGTTACTTTCTAAAGTACGAACATAAGTCGCTGACTCACCAACCTGAACATTTGTTGGCTTTTGAGCATTTGCTGTTGTTAAAACAGCTAATCCCAATAACGATAAGTAGATTTTTTTCATGTTTATTTGTTTACTTGTTTCCGCCAAATTTAGTAAATAATGCATTAAGTTTTTGTAAAATTTTATCTCAAAAAATAAAAAATCCCGATTTTAACAAACCGGGATTCTAAAACTATTTAGTGAAAATGTTATTCTACAAATCCACATCAACTTTTGCCAAGTGATCGCTCATATAGTCACCGTTCTTCAATTTATTTACGATTTTGCTAAAGTTTTCTATGGTATATTTTACATCTTCGAGAGTATGAACTGCAGTAGGTATTAAGCGAAGAATAATCATGCCTTTTGGAACAACAGGGTAAGTAACCATAGAGCAAAAAATACCAAAATTCTCTCTCAAATCTTTTACCATGTTAGTTGCTTCAGGAATACTTCCATTTAAGTAAACTGGTGTTACCGGTGAATTTGTATCCCCAATATTAAAGCCTGCTTCTTTCAACCCTGATTGTAAAGCATTAGTAATTTCCCAAAGTTTATTTTTTAATTCGGGTTCTTCACGCATTAATTGCAAACGCTTTAAAGCACCTATTACTAAAGGCATCGGTAAGCTTTTCGCGAAAATCTGACTTCTCATATTGTAACGCAAATAAGTTACAATTGGTTTTGTTGAACTAATAAACCCCCCGATTAATGCAAAAGATTTAGCAAATGTTCCAAAGTAAACATCAATTCCATCTTGACACCCTTGGTGCTCCCCTGTTCCTCCACCATTTTTTCCCATTGTACCGATTCCATGCGCATCATCCACAAATAAACGGAATTTGTATTTTTTCTTGAGCTCAACAATTTCCTTTAGTAATCCTTGATCACCACGCATTCCAAATACACCCTCCGTAATCACTAAAATTCCTCCGCCTGTTTGTTCAGCTAATTTAGTGGCACGTTGTAATTGTTTCTCACAATCTGCCATATCATTATGCTTGAAAACATAACGTTTACCCATATGTAAACGAACACCGTCTAAAATACAAGCGTGGCTTTCCGCGTCATAAACAATAACGTCATGTCTGTCTACTAAAGCATCAATCGCACTCACCATTGCTTGGTATCCGAAATTGCAAAGAATTGTGTCTTCTTTTTGGACAAATGCAGAAAGCTCTCTTTCTAATTGCTCATGAAAAACAGAATTACCGCTCATCATCCTTGCTCCCATCGGCAAGGCCAAGCCATATTTTTCAGCCGCTTCTCTATCTGCCTTCCTAACTTCCGGATGGTTGGCCAATCCCAAATAATTATTTAAACTCCAGTTTAATAACTTCTTACCACGGAACTCCATGTGAGGCCCAATATCTCCTTCTAATTTTGGGAATGTAAAATATCCATGTGCTTCATGTGAATGCTGACCTAACGGTCCCATGTTACTCACCACTTTCTCGAAAATGTCTTTCATTGACTTGTTAAATTTGATGTACAAAAGTACAAAATTTAGAGGCATTAATGGCGCAATTGTATTAACAACTTTAGTTTTTTTTCTGTTATTAAAATAAATCGATTCAGAAAATTTCTCCCCTCATTATTTGTAGCTTTAAATCATATTTTGGGTACAATTGGACACAACTTATTGCATATATAATGGTCATTTAGTTGATAGCTACGAACCGTTTATCCCCTTTCATAATCGTGCTTTTAGATATGGTGACTCCTTGTTTGAGACTATCCGTGTTTCTAATGGTAAAGTAATGTTTTTAAGCGATCATCTCACTCGCCTTAAGTTAGGAATGACTGTATTAAGGATGAACGTACCCGCAGACATGAGAACTGATACCATTTTACCTTTACTTCAGTTACTGGTTGAAAAAAATAAATTAAAACCAAATGCCCGGTTTCGCATAACAGTATTTAGAAATGAAGGCGGTTTCTATGCTCCCGAGAGTAATGATATTTCCTTTTTAATTGAAGGTAAGTCAATAGAAGATCAAGGATATGTATTAAATGAAAAAGGATTGTGGGTTGATTTGTATACTGACATTAGAAAACAAATAAATAAGCTTAGCAATATAAAAAGCGGAAGTGCTTTAACTTATGTAATGGCAGGACTCACAAAGCAAAGCATGAATTTAGATGATGTACTAATTGTAAATGAGAACAGTCATATTTGCGAGGCCATCAGCTCCAATTTGTTTGTAGTTAAAAATGGTACACTATTCACTCCACCATTAAATGATGGCTGCGTTGCAGGCATCATGAGAAAACAAGTTCTAAGCCTGGCACATCAACATAAAATATTGTATTTCGAAAATCAAATAACGGTTAACACTTTAATGAACGGTGATGAGGCCTTTCTAACCAATGCAATTCGTGGTATTCAATGGATTGGCCAATTTAAAAACAAGTACTAC
This sequence comes from Bacteroidia bacterium, assembly GCA_050186555.1. Lineage (GTDB taxonomy): Bacteria > Bacteroidota > Bacteroidia > B-17B0 > Aurantibacillaceae > Aurantibacillus. The sequence goes on along the minus strand of JBFWYJ010000188.1, from coordinate 50 downwards.
ACCAATAAAACCGCTCAATTTTTAACAGAAAAACTGAATAAATTTTAGTT
>JBFWYJ010000187.1:0-6560 GCA_050186555.1 Bacteroidia bacterium | reverse complement strand
TTTGACTATATGTTCAAAGGGGGAAAGGATAAACAAGTTCGTCATTTATTAATTCCTACATTAACCTATTTGTATCGTCCGGATTTTGGAGAAGAGCAATTTGGTTTTTGGAAAAAGGTTCAGAGAGACACTTTAGGAAATACGGCCCAATACAGTGTTTTTGAAGGATCATTATTTAACGGACCTGTTCAAGGAGAACAAAATACACTTAGTTTCAATTTAAGTAATAATATTGAAGCTAAAGTGAAACATCAAACAGATACAGGCATAGCGTACAAGAAAGTTGTTGTATTGCAAAACCTTTCTGTAAATGGCAACTATAATTTTGCAGCAGACTCCTTTAATATGGGATTACTTTCTGTTACTGCAAGAAATAAGTTTTTTAAGTTTTTTGATTTAGTAGGAAATGCTTCTTTTGATCCTTATGGATATGACAAGCAGTCAAATAGAAAAGTGAGTCAGTATGCCGCCAATTATAACAATGAAATTGCAAGGTTTGTTAATGGAAATGTTGCCTTAAATGTTTCTTTAGGAAGTAATAGCTTTGAGGCAGAGAATAGCACCAGGTTATCACCTAATTTAACCAACGACGCTGAGAGAGGCGCTAACATAGATGATAAGCCCAGAGAGAAGATGGAATGGAGTACAAATATTTATTACAATTTGACATTCGATAAACAAACAGATCCTTCGCAAACAAAAATTGTTCAGACTATGAACTTTAGCGGCTCAATTAATCCTACCAAATACTGGAAAATAGGAATAACAAGCGGTTATGATTTCATTAATAAACAACTTAGTTATACCAGTTTCGATATTTATCGTGATTTAAAATGTTGGGAGGCAAGAATAAATTGGGTGCCTTTTGGATTTAGGAAGAGTTATAACCTTACTATCAATTTAAAAACTTCAATGCTAAGTGACATTAAAATTCCAAGACAGCGTCAATGGTATGATAACTTCAATTAAAAAAAGCAGACCATCAGGACTGCTTTTCTAAGTATTCAATTTCTATTTATTCGTTCCTTTTTATCGTACAGCCAATTGACTTGGTTTGTTGAACGCTTGGAACGGAGCCTTTTACTAATGCCTCTAAAGCATCTTTTAGATAATGAGACTTTGCTTGTGCCGCATCTTTTACGTTATCGTCAATTGCTCCTTTGTAAATAAGTCCTGTTTTGTTAAATAAAAAACATTGAGGAGTTCTTGTTGCGCCAAAGGCATCCGCCAATTGTGAATTTGTATCAACAACATAAGAACATTTTAAGCCTTGCTCTTTGTGGTATTTAACCATTTCATCAAAACTATCTTCCTCAGTTCTTTGCGCCTCATTACTGTTAACCAATATGCAACCAATACCATTCGAAAGACAATAATCTGTAAATTCTTTGATTCTGCTCTCACTCAATTTAACATACGGACAAGTATTACAACTAAAAATCACCAAAATACCTTTGTCGGTTTTAATGGAGTTAAGGTTAACCATATTACCTTTAACATCTTTCATATTTAAATCTGCCTTAGGAATAGCTGCATTTAAAGCGATTTCGTCTGAAGGAGACTTTAATCTAATTAATTGCATGCTCATCAAGATGATGGCGACTAAGGAAAGCAAAAGAGATTTCTTCATAAATTCAAACATTTTAGAAAAGCTAAGGTAATTCATATTATTCTATTAAGCACTCTTTTAACAGATTTAAACAACCAAAGTTCATTTAATGTTAAAATTAAATTCGTTTTAGTTGTTTTAGATTTTCAATCATTTAGCGATTACCTAATACCAACAAAACATAGAATTAGAGTCGAGGGTTTAGCTTTAGAGTCCCATTTATTTGTAAGAAAAATGAAGTTGATGTTATTGGGTTTGATTAAAGGTAGGTGTAAGATAATTGCAGTAGTAGCTTTTCTTTTTTTCTTAACGTTTTTACATTCTCAAAACTTTAGACTAAGCAATGATTGGAAAAAGTATAGAAAGGATGTCTCGTTACGAATAGGTGCTGCAAATTTTTTAGGGGATTTGGGTGGACTCGACAAAACCGGAACTGATTTCAGCCCAATCGATATGGAATGGAAAACTACTAAGGTTTCATTTTCAATTGCGTACAGATACAAAATCGCCAAATGGTTAAACCTTGTATTTGATGCGTCTTACTTAAAAGTAACCGGGGATGATAAACTGACGAAAGACATTTATAGAAACAATAGAAATTTAAATTTCAAATCCAACATTTTTGAGACTGCTGGGAAGTTGGAGTTTTCATATTTAAGAAGTGTTATCGGACACAGATATGGGCTAAAGAATACAAGAAAGAAAAGAATGAAAACCAAGGCAGAAGAATATTCCTTATTTATTGGATGTGGAGGGTTTTATTTTAATCCAAAGGGAAAAGACAAGAACGGTAATTGGGTAAGATTACATCCGCTTCATACTGAAGGCCAAGGCTTGCCAAATGGACCAAAGCAGTACAAAAGAGTTTCAGTTTGTATACCGGTTGGTTTTTCGTACAGAGTAATTTATTCTAAAATATGGTCAATAGGTGTGGAGTTTGGATTCAGAAAAACGTTTACTGATTACCTAGATGATGTGAGCACAAGGTATTACGATAAAAAAGTATTAAAGGCTAGTTATGGAAACAAGGCCCTGGAAATGTCTGACCCTAGTCTAGGAAACATTTATGGGGCTACAGAACCTGATGCGTCGGGACTTCAAGCACAAAGGGGGGATAAAGAAAAAGATTCATATATGTCTTTGCAAGTTAGTTTAGGCTATATACTCAAACCAAAACGAAAAGTTAGAAGGTCGAGATTGAAGAGCAAATTTTAATTGTTAGTATGAAATTTAGAGCGGCAATAGCGATACTATTTTTGGGGTTAATTAAACTAGGTTTTAGTCAAGCAGTATTTGTGAACGGAGTGTATACTCAAAATTTTGGAACCGCAATTTTAGCTGCGTGGACTGACAACACTACTTTTCTAGGATGGTATTATGATAGTCCGAATTTTGTTAATACTCAAAACATAACCGCCGCAGCACCTCTTAACACAGGAGGCCAATATGCATACAGATGTAATGGAGGATCTGACATCAAAATAGGCACTAGACCATCAAATGGTTCAGGAGGCGGGCCATGTGCCGATGCAGCTACAAGCACCTGTGGACATGGAATTGGACTGAGGCTATTAAACACTTTTGGAAATACAATTGTAGCATTACAGGTTCAGTATGATTGGTTTCAGTTTTCATTAGCTCAAAATGGTGGAGCAGCAAACTCAATGTTTTTTTCTTATAAAAAAGGCGTTACAGTTACTTCTGTAACAGGTGCCGGTTGGACGAATATACCACCTTTAGATTTCACAGCCCCACAATCTAGTGCCGTAGGAGGAGGTAGTCAGATAAATGGGTATCCGTGCACACAAACAGGAACTAAAATCTATTGTTTTACTGTTAATGTGCCACATGGCGAAGAAATAATGCTAAGATGGTGGGATCCAAATAACAACAACAACGATCCACATTTGGCTATAGATAATGTTACCGTTACGGCATATTCGGATGATGTTTGTAATATGGTTTTATTTGCAGATAATCTGAAATGGAAAGTAGAACAAGAAGAGAACTCGCTTGTTTTTCTATGGAGTGAAAAAGAGAAGGGAATAGTTTCATATGATTTAGAATATTCAGAGAATAATGTGGATTTTAAAAAGGCACATAGTTTACCTGCAACCGACCTGAGTGAGTATCGTTGTAAAATTAACTTGAATGAAGAGTGGAGAAATAAGAGTATGTTCTTTAGAATTACTAAGAAAAGTAACGATGTCATAAGCAATTCGAAACCACAAATGCTATTTATAAAAAACCAGAATGGCAAAATAACAATATATTCAGATAAGGTAACAAATGAAAAGCACTTTAAGGTTTATTTAGAAACTGCCTCTAGGTTTTCAATTAAAGTATTTGATATTTATGGAAGAAAGGTGTTTGAGAAACCGGAATCCATTTATTTTCCGGGAGAAGCGGATATTTTATTGAACAATCTGCCGGACGGCATTTCAGTTCTGGTTTGTGAGGGAGATTTGAATAAAATAATCAAACTTTTACCAAACTAAAGCCTTTTTCCGAAACTTTCTTTAGTTCACAACATTATAGTAATTAATACACTATTGTTCAAATCAATAGGTTTATCTCATTAATTATTCTTAATAATTAATGAACTTTACTGCAATGGAGAGCGCAACTTATAATAATCCAATCAAAGATGAGCAGCCAAAAAAGCGCTCAATTATTGGTACATTCTTCAAAATAGTAAAGTGGTTATTTTTAGGAGGTTTGCTTTCAATTGCAACTCTTATTTCATTGGTAATTGTTTACGAGGATGAAGTAAAAGAAATTATTATCAAGGAAATAAACAAAAAGATAAATGCTGAAGTAAGAATAGCCCCTGAAAATATTAATCTGACAATCATTAAATCTTTTCCGGATTGTGCATTGGAGTTTACAGACATTGTTTGTATGGAAGCGGTGAAGAAAAAGAATCGCGATACTTTATTTATGGCTCACCAATTACAATTAAGGTTTAGTGTAAAGGACTTGTGGGAGAAGAATTACAAAGTCAAAAAAATACTAATTAGTGAAGGGTTTTGCAGGCTAAAAGTGAATTCTAACGGACAAACAAATTATAATATTTGGAATAAGTCTGGTGCAGAAAAATCAAGTAGCGATTCTTTATCATTTGAATTAGAAAGAATCGATGTTATGGAATTCAATTTTTATTACAAAGACAATAAACAAAGGTTTTTAATAGATACCTACTTAAGTGATGTTTTTTTTAATGGGGCATTTTCTTCTGATGAGTATGAATTGGGACTTGAATCTGAGATGAAGATTAACAGACTATTAATAAATTCTACAAATCTGTTTGCAGAGAAGAACGTTATTATTAAAGCAAAGCTGGATGTTATCCACAATGACTATAAAATTAAGTCTTGTAATATGTCTATCAACAAAATGAATCTTAATATAGAAGGACAAGGCAGTTATAAAAAAAGATGGGAAAACGTTAAACTGAAATACAACGCAACGAATTTAGATTTTAAAACTATTTTATCACTTTTAAAAGAAAATTATAATGAAAGAATTAAAAATTATGAAAGCGAAGGGGAGTTTTACATAAAGGGAGAGTTATTTTATAACAACAGTTTAAGTCTTTTCGCAGATTTCGGAATCAACAACACATCCGTGGTTTATGTCCCTGAGAATTATCGTTTAGACAAATTACATCTATTGGGGAGTTTAATTTACAAGGAAAACGAGAGCAAGTTGAGTTTAAATGAAATTACAGCACAGTTTGGAGAAGATAGAATTGAAGGTAATATTGAACTTGTCGATTTTAAAAATCCTAAAATTAATTTATCGGCTAAAGGAAAAATTGATTTAAGCAATATCAATAAGTTTTGGCCTATAGATACTTTAGATTTATTGCAAGGAAACTTAAGGCTTGATTTAACTATTTCGTCGTTGGTGAGTGATTTAAGAAAAAATAAATTAAGTGCGGATGGTAAATTATTTGCAAAGGCGGATATAAAAAACTTGGGGATAAGCTTTAAAGAAAGCGTAGACACAACTAAAGTTGAAACTTGTTTGTTGGAAACGAATGGAAATAATATTTCGGTTAAAGAGTTAAAGCTAAAAAAAGGCATTTCTGATTTTACAATTAATGGTGAATTGGAAGGAGTGCTAGCGTATATCTTTGACAACAACAATTACCTGTCCGTTCACGGTTCTTTACAAAGTAATAAGTTTAAGGTGGAAGATTTACTATATAGAAGCAATGAATCTACACAGAGTGAAAAGACATCGGTTACAATTCCAAATAATCTTTACTTCAATCTAGACGCATCTTTTAATGAATTTACATTTGGTAAGGTTGTGGCGAAAAACCTTAAGGGAAATTTCGAAATGAAGGATAAAAAACTTATTTCGGAAGGCTTAGTATTTGAAACAATGAATGGTGTTGCAACATCTGACGCCATATTGGAGTACAGCGAAGAATCCATTAATGTGGTTTGTCATACCAGTCTTAAAAAGATTGATGTGAAGCAATTGTTTTATCAATTGAATAGTTTTAACCAGAATTCTTTAACAGATGAAAACGTTGAAGGTACTTTAACAGCAGAAGTACTTGTAAAAGGTAAATGGAATTTATTTTTAGAGCCTGACTATAAAAGCATTTATGCGGAAAGTAATATTTTAATTGAAAAAGGCAGGCTTAATGATTATAAACCCCTCGAAAAGTTATCAAAATACGTAGATATCAGTGATTTGAAGGATATAAGGTTTTCAGATTTAAATAGTGAGGTAAAAGTAGAGAATGAAATTATTAGCATATCTAAAACAACAATCAATAATTCTGCCTTGAACATTTTATTTAACGGAACGCACTCTTTTAATAATGAAATTGATTATCATATCAGGCTATTAATATCTGACTTGCTTGCTAAGAAGAGGAAGAATAATGACACGGAATTTGGCCCAATTGAGAATGATCCTAATAACCGAAGAA
>JBFWYJ010000186.1:0-6585 GCA_050186555.1 Bacteroidia bacterium | reverse complement strand
ATTCCATAAAATGCAACCTTCAGAGGGTTTGTTATAATAGTTTGTGCATTTGTAACTGAATATTGTATCATTTTCAAGTGTGAGGAAACCATGTGCAAAGCCCTCAGGAATGTACATCATTGTTTTATTTTTCTCAGTTAATTCCAATCCAAAATATTTTCCATAGGTTGAAGAATTCTTTCTGATATCTACGGCAACATCATATACTGCGCCTTTAATTACTCGCACCAATTTACCCTGGGCATGCGGCGGATTCTGAAAATGCAAGCCTCTTAAAACTCCTTTTTGAGAAAGAGATTGATTGTCTTGAACAAAATTTAAATTCAATCCTAATTCTTCAAATTGTTTTTGGTTATAGCTTTCAAAAAAATAACCTCGTGCATCCTCAAATACTCTTGGTTTTACAACAAGTAAATCCTTAATAAATGTTTCTTCTATTTGCATACTAAGATCGTTTACGTTTTCCCGATTTAACCTCATCAGTATAATAACCAGCCCCATATCAATAGCCGTAATTATAACCGTAGTTGTAACCATACTGTTTTTTGGTTAGATCAATATCATTTAAAATACCCGATAAGCGAGCAATATGGTTTTCATTTTTTAATCTTATCAAATTCTGAATAAAGTGTTTGTCTGAATAATCTGCTCTAAACACATAAATAGGATAATCTGCCTTCCGAAGTGTTTCAATACCATCTGTTACAAGACCAACAGGTGCGTTATCTATAACAACAAAATCAAACTCACTCTTCAACTTATCTAAAACTTGCGTTAACTTATCGCTTAAAATTAACTCTGATGGATTTGGAGGAGTTGGCCCCGCAGTAATAAATTTATAATTGTCCATGGTAGTATCGTTGAAACAATCGTGAATTTCATCTACTCCGGTCAATATACTGCTCATTCCTTTTTCGTTTAGTACACCAAAACCTTTATGAATTTTCGGTTTTCTCATGTCCAAGTCAATCAATACGACTTTTTTTCCGGTAAAGGCCAGAATCCCTGCAATATTTATTGATACAAAGGTTTTTCCTTCGCCGGAAATGGTTGAACTCACAGCGATAATTTTGCTTCCCGGTGTATTGTCGATAAAAGACAGGTTTGTTCTAATTGTTCTGAAAGCTTCTGAAATTATCGATTTTGGATTTTTATCTACGATTAATTGAGACACAGGAATATTATTTTCATACTTTGGAACAATTCCAATTAATGAAGCTCCCTGATTAGAAAACTTCATGATGTCATGGATAGAATAAATTTGATTATGAGTAAAATACAATCCAACAAGCCCTAGAAAGATTATCAAAATAGAAGCAATTGTTGCTAATAAAATTGTATTTCTTGAACTTGGATAAACCTTTGAGCCGATACCATTGGCCTTTTCTAAAATAATATTCTTTGTTACGTAACCGGCTTTTGAAATTGAAAATTCAGTTTTTTTCTCGAGTAATAAAGTATAATACTTTTCTGAAATACTGTATAATCGATTTAGTCTGGAAAGCTCAACTTCTTCGTCTGGAGAGGTGTTTAATTTGTTTTTATAATCACTTGATTTATCCAATAAACTCTTGTATTTTGCTTTGTATCTTAATTTAACAGCATCTAAGCTTTCCAGTAAAAGTTTTTTTTGATTCTCAATCTGATAATTTATTTGTTTAATATTCTCGGCGCTTGGTGTAACGCTATAAAGTAAGTTTTCCTTTTTATTCAGAAGTGATTGAATATTCTGAATAACATCACGAATCATACTCTCATATTCGGTTCCTGAAATTATTGATATTAATTGATAAATATCAATGCTTTTGTTCTTATCAATACTTTCCTGAACTTCAGCAATAATTCTCTCTTCCATTTCTACTTTCAGGAGTTGATCATCAATATTAGATGCTCTCAATAAATCAGAAGCTAATTTCTGATCGTTAGTATTAACATTGTTCTCATTTTTAAATTTCTTTAAATCGCTTTCGGTATTTTTTAAATCATTATAAACTAATGATAATTGTTTATCAATGAAATCTAATACATTTCTGGAGCTTTCGCTCTTTCTTTCTACATCATAATTTAAATACTCCTGTGAAATAGCATTTACGACATCAACAACTTTCATTGCATTGACATCCTTCAATTTTATCAATATGGTCTTAGCAAGTTCATTAAACACTTTTATTTCGAGCTTATCCTGCAACATGGTCGAAGAAGCATCTAAATCCTGAACAGTAAAATAGAAGGCGTTGTTTGAATTTAAAATAGATTTTATCCGGTTCTGATCGATTTCAGGATTCAAATAAACGTTAATGTCATAATCGGGTGTTCTTACCCATTCATTAATTTTGTATGCCGTACTCTTTTTGCCAACAGTTATAACTCCATCCGATAAATTATTACTATTGAGACTAACATAAATTGGGGTATTGTAAAGTGCACCGTTGTTAATTTTAATGGTAACCAAAAAAGGGGATGATTTATACAATTCGTTATTCTTAAAAGTTCCTTCGCTAAAGTAACTAACAGAAAGATTTAATTTTTCTACAATACGATTCAAAAATATTTTTGAATGTATTTGCTCAATAGCTTCTGCAATAGCATTCTCGCTTTCATTAATTCCTTCAAGATGTAATACCTGGTCTGTTTTATTGTCGTTTATTTGAACAACTGCTTTGGCTTCATAAACAGGCTGAGTATATCTTAAATACAAGAAAGACAAAACTGATGCAGCGAAAAATACAAATAAAAAATACCATTTGTACTTCGCTAATAGGTGAAGAATTAAACTAATATCCAGAGCAGAATTTAGCTTGGCTTCTGCATCTTTAACAAAATCATTTCTATTTATTCCAACATGATATGACATGTTATCTGAATAGGCTTATTAGTATTATTCCTGTGGTAATTAACGTTAGTACGGGCGCAACCTCAGTTGAAAAAGTTCTTATTGGTCTGTAGCGAGGCTCCACATAGATAATGTCATAAGCCTGTACCTGGGTATTAGCTGCTGCTATACCCGAAATTCTTGATAAGTCCATTAAATACACTTTGGGCTCTTGACCGGGCGTATTTCTAATTAGTTTTACTTTGTAAGCCTTTCCGTCATCAGTAATTCCACCGGCCATTGCCAAAGCTTCCATGACTGTAGTATTGTTGTTTGTTATCGGAAGAACCTTTGCTGTACCTGCATTTCCCGGAAAGACAATAATTCTTTTGTTGATTATTTTAATATTTACAAATGGCTTTACATAAAAGCTTGCATATTTCTCTTCTAGTAATTTCTCTGCTTCTACAATACTAAGTCCAACCAATTCAACTTTGCCTATCAATGGTAATTTTACATTTCCATCTGATTCAACTTTCGACTCAATTGTTGGGAAGGCAACGAAATTTGATGCGGTTGCAGCAATGTCAATCAGTTTAAACCCATCATTGGTAAAAACCCGATAACTTAGAATATCGTTTGGTGCAATTTTGTAATCCAATCTACTTAGTGAATCAGCCAATTGATCGTATTGGTAATTCTTTGGTGTTTTAAGCATTAAATTTGACTTAAATACCTTACAAGATGAAAACATAGCTGTAATAAAAGCTATGATTAAAATTGAGCGCATAATTAACAAAGATAAGGATAATTAACCATACTTAAAACATTGAAAAACAAATATTTATGATGGGTATTCAATTCTCACATGGTAGATAGTCATCAGGCGCTTTTTAAAGATTTTCTTTATCAAGGTGATATCCTTAAATGTTAAGTCTGAATTTATTAATTGGTTATGTTCAACTTTGTACCTTATAATTTTTTCAACCAATTCATCAATGGCTTCAGCGGATTTTACTTTTAAACTTCGTGATGCCGCTTCAATTGCATCGGCCAGCATTACGACTGCAGTTTCTTTATTAAAGGGTATTGGTCCTGGGTATTTAAAATCACTTTCATCTATAATTTCGCTACTTTGTTCTTTTTGCAAATGGAGAAAAAAACGCACTTCGGATGTTCCGTGATGGGTTCTAATAAAATCAATTAAATAATCAGGAATTTTATTTTCCCTAGCCAGTTCTATCCCTTTAATAACATGATCAATGATTACCTTGGCGCTTTCCTTTGGCAACATCATTTCATGTGGATTAGATTGCTCCAATTGATTCTCAATAAAATACTCAGGGCTATAAATTTTACCAATATCATGATACATTGCCCCGGTTCTCGTTAGCAATGTATTTCCGCCTATAAAAAAAATTACTTCCTCCGCTAGATTAGCAACCTGCAGCGAATGTTGAAAGGTACCGGGCACTTCTTGCGAAAGCTTTCTTAACAAAGGCTGATTTAAATCTGACAATTCAAGTAATTTAAAATCTGAATAAAATCCAAAAATCCATTCTATAAAATAAATTGATGGTAACGCAATGACTAATGAAGAACCACTAACGATAAACGGAAGTATTCTTTCCTTACTCATTTGCCAGTCAGAATTACCAAATGCCAAGTTATAAATTACATAAATTATCAACCCTGACAGGATAGCTACTACTGAGGCGGTAATAATTTGATGACGACTCTTGATTGCCTTGATACTGAACAAGAGTGTCATCAACGTTATCAAATTAACAACCATATACTGAAGTGGTTCTGTGCTGAAAAACGCTGCTAAAACTACTATCAGCAAATGGGTAAACAATGCTGTTCGACTATCAAAAAATGAGCGAATGATTAATGGAAAAAGTAAAATCGGTGCATAATAAAGATGAAAGCCTAAATCATTTAATACCCTTACTGTTATAGTGGCAAGAACTAGCATAAGAAACAAAAAACCAAACTCCTTATTCTGACCGAAAACAGATTTACGAAATCGGTATAAATAAAAAAACAATGCAAAACTTAATATTAAGGAGAACAAAAACTTAAAAAACAAGGAGCTATTTCCCTTTTGTTCACTATAACTTTTTATTAATTGTACACTTGAAAATTTATTTTTTGTAATAAACTTGTGACCTCTGTCATTATTATCAATTACATAAGTCAAGCATAAAAAATCAGTCAAATCAAATCCATTCTTTATTTGAACATCTCCAAAAACTTCATTCACGTAGTTAATGGCATCATTAATATCAATCAGTTCACTTCCGTTAACTATGCTGTAGCTATCACCATTTGACAGTATTATACTTCCTTTTGAATTCTTAACGAAAGAAGGAACTACGTTTGATTTATTCAAAGAATCAACGCAAGAAAGTATTCTTTGCAAACTTTCTCTTTGAATTTGCACAACGGAATCTATTAATCTGCTTTTAATAGCGATTTCTTCTGTATTTCTTATCAAAGAATAGTCACAGGTGTCAATATTTGATTCGAGTATATGTGCGTCTTCAGCATTCGAACTAGTATTTGGTAATAAGAAAGCGATAATTGAGGCGCTAATAAAGATTATAATCACTTTAATTACAAGATTGTGCTTTTCTATTATTCTATACACAAAATTCATCGCTGACAATATATTCCAAATACCGTTGGGACTTTATTAATTTCAGGCATTTTGCTTATTTTCCATTCGCGAACCTTCATAGATTTAATAATTGCATTTCTTCCCGTAATTCCTGCACCAACAAATAAAAGTGTATCCGGATTCAGCACTGACAAGAGCTCTTCTAATAATTTTATATTCCGGTATGGTGTTTCAATAAAAAATTGCGACTGGTTACATTTTCGAGATATTTTCTCTAAATCAGTTACTGAAGCCTTTCTCTTAACACCATCAATAGGTAAGTATCCTACAAATGCAAAACTCTGACCATTAAATCCTGAAGACATGACCGATAGAAGAATTGAGCTTGGCCCAACAAGTGGAATCACTTCAATATTGTTTTTATGTGCCACCTCTACAACTCTGGCACCGGGATCGGCTACTCCAGGACAGCCGGCATCACTCATCAAGCCCATGTTACTACCTTCTAATAACGGCTTGATTAAGTACTCAATCGGAACTTCTTTATTATGCTCATTCAATAATTCCAATTTTGCATTCTGAATATCAGGATAATTGCAGGCCTTTAAGAATCTTCTGGCCTCCTTAGCATTTTCTACTATAAAAAATTCAATTGCATTAACAAAATCAATATTTGATTTAATAATAGTTGCACCAAATGATTCTTCCGCAATTGGTGTTGGAATTAAATATAATTTTCCTGGTTTCAATTAGGTTGAAATTAACACAGATACCCTATAGTTTGTATCTTTATAAAAAATAATATAAACATGCTGGGTTTAAAACTTCCAACAGATCCTAAGTGGGTATCAATTGTTGAGACAAATATTGAGGAAATATTGACAGATCATGCCTTTTGTGAACAAAAAGCAGCTAGTAATGCCATACATCTTGTAGTGAGTTATCCTGAATTAAGCGATTTAGTTGATAGCATGCTAAGCATTGCCAAGGAAGAATTAACTCACTTTGAAATGGTGCATGAAAAAATCAAGAACAGAGGACTTAAATTAGGAAAGGAAAGAAAGGACGACTATGTGAATTAGTTATTTAAATTCATGCGCAAAGGGCATCATAACAGAACCGTAAGATTAATTGACCGTCTTTTATTTGC
>JBFWYJ010000185.1:0-6586 GCA_050186555.1 Bacteroidia bacterium | reverse complement strand
GGTAAAATTAAGCGTGGTAACCGTGAGGTAATGGTTGAAGCGAAGACTGGTGAACAACGTAAATACTTAGTTAATTTAAGTAAACATATTTTAGTTCAGGAAAATGATTTCGTAAAAGCAGGTGACTCTTTATCTGACGGAGCGATTAGTCCTAGTGATATTTTGTCTATTAAAGGACCAACTTCTGTTCAGGAATACTTAGTAAATGAAATCCAAGAGGTTTATCGTTTACAAGGTCAGAAATTGAATGACAAGCATTTCGAAGTTATCGTTCGTCAAATGATGAGAAAAGTTGAAATTGTTGATCCGGGTGATACTATGTTCCTAGAACAACAAATTGTAAACAAAGTTGAATTCATGACAGAGAACGATAATGTTTACGGTAAGAAAGTTGTTATTGATCCGGGACAAAGTGAAGAATTAAAGCGCGGACAGATTGTTACTGCTAGAAAATTACGCGATGTAAATTCGGTACTGAAGCGTAAGGATATGCAGTTGGTAGAAGCGCGTGATGCGGTTCCTGCAACAGCTAACCCAATTCTTCAAGGTATTACAAGAGCATCGTTACAAACTAGTAGTTGGATTTCTGCGGCATCTTTCCAGGAAACAACAAAAGTATTAAACGAAGCAGCTGTAAACGGAAAAGTAGATACTTTAAACGGATTAAAAGAAAACGTAATTGTAGGACACTTAATTCCTGCCGGTACCGGACTTCGTCAATACGAGAAGTTGGTGGTAGGAAGCAAAGAAGAATACGAGCGTTTAATGGCTACTAAAGAAGAAGTAGAAAGCGAAGCTTAATATTATCTTAATTATATTTTTAATGAAAGCCTCACATTAAATTAATGTGGGGCTTTTTTGGCTTTGTATTGTTGTCTCTGAGATTTTTTTGATAATTTCTTTTTTAGAGTTTTTTCTAGCAATTTTTTTAATGCCTTGTTTTGCTTTGAGTCTGGTATTTTGCTTAGAAGAATCTTTGTCTTTTCATTTCCATCATTTTCGTCTACAAATAATTTAGTTAAAATTGCTTCAGCAGACTCAAATAATATTTGGGAATTTGGGTAATATCCAATTCTATCATTTAAAAAGGCAATAATCTCAAGAGGTTGACTGTCCAAAGTCATGTTTTCATCTAATATTGTATAGTGTTGGGAAAAGGTTGTAATATTGTTTTCAATAATTGCATAATATCCTAGATTGATTCTATATGCGAAACTCTTAGGATTTACAGAATGCACTAATTCTGTATAATTCTTTGATCGTTCCATATTACCAGCCATATAATACATATAGGCAAGGTTAATGTAGATCACGGTTTTTAAATCTGTTGAAACTGGAAAACTTTCAATTTCATGTAAATATTTTATAGCTTCATAAATATCATTGTTGTCATATTTATCAATAACACATTTGAGGTAAATATTAGTAAGTAGATAATTTAATCGCCCAGCTTTTACTTGAGTTGAATCTGTTTCCAAGTTCGTGCTGTTAGAATTATCTAAATTATTGTTTGATTGTACAATTGATGGATTGGGGCTATAAAGCTTTTTTAATATTATTCGAGAATTTTCAAATTGAGTTTCATTTAAGTAAAACATACCACCATAATATAAAATAAGATCTCGTAGATTATTTCTGAATTTTTCTTTGTCTTCTAAGCAATTTTTTTCAAAATAATTCCAATCAGTATTTTGAAGTCGTAAATTCAAATCATTTGTAATATTTAAATTTTCTCCATTTAGTTTTAAATTATTTTTTCTGAAATAACCAGTATAAGTAACATTATCAATTTTAATTGCTTCTTCAGAATTGATGTTGCCATTTTTGATTTTCAAGAAAATAATTGCATTATTTACCCCATTTTGTTTATCTAGCCATGTTTCAATTTCTGTGTGATTTGAAAATTTATTCGAGGGAATGAATTCAGCATAAAGCATCTTAAGGTCAGGATCTCTGTTTATTTCCACAATAACTTTTTCGAAAATTGATTTTGCCTTTTGTTCAAATTCATTGTCACAATTTATACTAATATAAACTCCTAATTTATTTACTTTATTAATTAGAAATCTATTTGTCGATACATACCAAAAAGTAAAAATGCCAATTGCAAAAATTGCGAATGTTAAAAGCGCAACATTAATACCGATTTCATATTTTGAAACGATGTAAAGAAAAATGAAAATCAATAATATAATACAAGCAAGAAGTCCTGACTTCTTTTCCCAATTTGATTTAATTAATTGGATAATATCTATAGTCTCCTTAGGCCCTGTCATAATTGAGTGTTATGGTTGTACAAAATCATTACTCTAATATTTTTCTATTGGAAAAATTATTCATTTAATGTATTTCAAAGTATTAAATTTACATTATTTTAATGCTGAATACAAGTTCGGTACAGACTTAACTTACCTGATTTTCAATTAAATCAAGTGATTATTTTTATATTAAAATAATATCTATTTACTTCTCCACAACTTCAAAATTCCTGATTACACTAGCGCCTTTATCGTCGAGCACCATTAAACGGTGTTTGCCGGCAGGAGGGTTTACAGTAATTTGATGGAATTCTTTTGTTTGCCCGATAAATTCATTGTTTAGATACCAAAACAATGTAGCGTTTTTCGATTTGTGAGTTGATTTTAAAACTAACTTTTCTTTGTTTCCTTTTTCAAGCGTTGGTAGATAAATTGTAAAGTTTTCTCTTGGGTATAATATTTCAAGGTCATTATTAGCTGAAACAGAAAGGCATTCAGGTAAAAAGTCGGGTAGAGGCTGGTATTGCAAATTGCCTTGTTTGTAATAGAATTCTTGTGAAGGGCTCAAAACTAAACGCGCTACTTTTTTCATTTTGGTAACAGGATAACAATCGCTGTTTACACGATTTTTGCCGGTTTCATCTAACATTACCCATTGATGAAAAGTACAAGGTTTTACTTTTTTTCCATTGACTTGTACTTCTTCTATTTTCGTATCCGGACAAATGTCTGTTGCCGGAAATCCTGTTTCTGTACAAACGTTTATTTTTTCAAATCCGGTTTTAGGTTTGGTAAACCATGTATGTGGTTGAATGGCATTATAAATTGAAAACAATAAAGGTGCAGCAGCTGTGCTTCCCGTTAATTCAGGCCGACCTTCTCCATCTGCGTTTCCAATCCAAACCGCAATAATATGATTAGCATCCATTCCTACTGCCCAAGCATCCCTGAAACCAAAACTCGTTCCGGTTTTCCAGGCAAACTTTTGCTTTGATTTGAATTGCATCCAGCCAACATAATCCATTGGTCTCACCAATTCTGTCATGGCTTTTACCATAAACCATATCGCACCCGGCTCAATATTTAGTTCTTTCTTTGTACTGCTTTTGTCTTCTATATGATACAAAAGCGAAAAGTTATGGAATGTCTCCTTAGGTTTATTGAGTGATCTTCCTAGGCTGGCATATGCAGAGGCAATATCATAAATGGTTGCTTCTCCACCACCAAGTATTAATGATAAACCATAATGAGAAGGAGGTTTAGTGAAAGTGCTGAATCCCAAATGTTTTAATTGTTTTTGAAATCGTTCAACACCGTAAGCGCTTAGCATCTTAACAGCCGGAACGTTTAGCGATCTTGCAAGCGCTTGGTCGGCAGGAACTAAACCATCGTATGTTTCATGAAAATTGCGAGGACCATAAGAACCAAATTGAGTTGGTACATCTTCTTGAAAAGAAGCAGGGAGGATCATTCCATCGTTTAAAGCGTGTACATATAAAAAGGGCTTTAATATGCTTCCGGTGCTGCGTGGCGCTTGTATAACATCAACATAATTGTCATGCAAGTTTTTATTATTTTCAGCATTACCAACATAAGCGATAATATTGCCTGTATTTATTTCAGCAACAAGCGCACAGGCGTTATGTATATTGTTTGCTGAAGTTTTTTCTACATGATTATTTACCAGAAAAGCAACTCTTTCCTGAAGATTTTTTTTGATGAATGTATGAAATGCCTGTCCTTTACCAAATTTCAAAATGTTTTGTTCAAGAAAATGTGGCGCTGAGTGGGGAAGAGGAATTGGATTATCAGGAATAGTTTCTGAAAGAGAAAGTAAATAAGTTTTTTTGTCGATTTTATTTTGAAGGAATAATTTTTTTAAAAGATTATTTCTTTTTTGAATAAGTAGCTCTCTGTTTTTGCCGGGATAAATTAAAGAAGGTGCATTGGGAAGAATGGCCAATGTGGCATTTTCTGCCCAACTTAAATCTTGTGGACTTCTGCCAAAATACCGCCAGGAAGCCGCTGCCAATCCAACTACATTCCCGCCATAGGGCGCATTGTCTACATATGTTTTAAGAATTTCTTTTTTTGAATGCGAGAGTTCAATTCTAAATGCAAATAAAATTTCAATCATTTTTTGCAAGTAGCTTTTTCCCGTTCTATTACGGAACATTCTTGCCAATTGCATAGTGATGGTGCTTCCGCCTGAAATAATTTTTCCGGATTTTACATTGTTAATCAAGCTTTTTGTTAACGAGACCGGATTTATTCCGGGATGTTGGTAGAAGTAGGCATCCTCAAATTCGAGAATACAAGTTTCAAATTTAGGTGGTACTTCTGTTTCATCTTTAAATCGCCATTGACCGTCATCAGCTATCTTCGCATCAAGCAATTCCTTATTAGAATCAAGAATGGTAGTGCTGTAAGGTTTGTCAAATAAATTATCTGGTTTCCAAAGCCAGAAAATACCAAATAAACAGACAACAATAAATACACTAAGTTTTAATCGATTCTTCTGTGTAAATCGATTAATGATTTTAAAAGCAAAATACCATAAACCTGTCAGAAGACAGATTAATAATAAGAAAGTGAGCATTAAGGATTATTTTCTGCTATTTCTTGATTCAAAGTTTTTGCCACTTCAATCCATTTTCCTTTTGTTCTAGCATAAATGCTATTGTCATACATCGCTTCTGCATTCACAGCCGGTAAATAAAATTTACCCTCGTATGTTGCATTGAGCAAAAAGGAGAATGTTTTTGATTCATGCGTATTCAAATCAAAATAAGTTAACACTTTATCGTCTCTGATATCTTGATATTGGTAATTCTTAGCGCTATTTTGGTCTTCATCGCCATCCATTCTGCCATTGTGTATTTCCCAGCCTGAAGGCATTGTTGCATCTAATGCAATATTAGTTAACTCTCCCATCAAGCCAAGGTTTTTGATTGTCACAGTCATCATAAAGTTTTTACCTTGCTGCATCCTATCTACGTCAACAGTATTGCCATTCATGTCTCGATAACTTACTGATATGGTAATATTTTCGTTACTTTCAACTTCTTCGCCGATTGGTGGTTTTCCTTTGTTTACCACTCTTCCGTATATCACCCCTTTCCCATTGTTTTTTATAGAAAGACTGGCACTTCCATTTTTAAACGCCATTGCCGTTTTATTAATGGCTGAATTACCTTTCAATTCTTGGTTAGCGCCATTAATCGTTAATTGTGCCTGCATAGCAGATGCACCTCCGTAAGTTGTAATAAACTTGGATATGGCATATAATCCGTAGGCTGTTGTTTGCGTACTTAACCAATTCTTAGAAGAAAGAATGGAAGCCATTTTCTTCATTTGTTTAAACGAGGCTGCTTTTTTACCCATTAAACAAAGAGCTTCTAATGCAATTGCTTCATCTCTGTCGCTTGATCCATACGTGTATGGATTGTATTTGTAAGAACCAAAGTTTAATGGAAGGTTGCTTATTAATCGTTCTGCTTCACTTCCTTGAGAGTTTGCCCCATATGCTGAAGCCAGGTACCAAATTGCCTGCGTACTCAAATTGCCATATTCTCTTAATTGGTTCATTCTTCCTAATGAAGCATTTTTTGCTAATGCAAGAACATATAAGCGGTAAGCTTGAATGACATCGTTAGTAAAGTAGTTTGCTTTTTTTAATTGGAAGTTATCTGCTTCTTTCTTTTCAAAAGCTATTAAGTTTTTTAATAAATTGCCCGGCATTTGATAACCTTTTTTCTGAGCTAATACTAAAAAATGACAAGCATAAATGCTTCCCCATTCGTTAGGATAATTGTTTCCTTGCCAATAAGACATTCCGCCATTTGGTAATTGGAATTTGCTTAATTTATTTATTCCGCCCTTAATGTTGTTTTCTGTTTCGATTTTTTGAACTTCGCTTAAGTTAATTATCTCATCCAAATACAACTGCGCAAATGTTTGCGATGTTGTTTGTTCTATACATCCGTGAGGGTATGTAATCAAATAATTAAGTCTGTCATCCAAATTCACAGAAGGAATACTGGATAACTCCAGATAAGCAGAGTTGGAGCCGGGAACACCGAAACTTTTAATGCTATTGTTGCTTGACTTTCCTGCATCAACATAGAAGTCTGTAAATTGTGTCTGATATGGATTAGGGTTTCTTACATCAATTTCAAAATTGTAATTGGCAGTATGTCTGCCTCCTTGTGCAGTAATATTTACTTTAGCAATGCCTGTTTTATTTTTTACATGCAGCATGAAATCAACTAATTCTTCTTCGTCCTTTCCTAATTGGATGGTTTTTGAACTCTTGTCGATGATGCCTA
>JBFWYJ010000184.1:0-6618 GCA_050186555.1 Bacteroidia bacterium | reverse complement strand
TTTCTTTTCAATATATTTTACGATATCTTCTGCACCATTCAACCAGCAAGAACTGGTCTGACAAACTTCTAAAACACAATTGCCAACCGGTTTTAAATTATACATGGTATAAAATGAAGCTACTTCAAAAACTTCAATTGGTTTAATATTTAAAACCTCAGCTACATAATCCATTACTTCAGGACTTAGCCATCCTCCAAATTCTGCTTGTGCAACATGTAAAACCGGTAATAAAGCTGATTTTTGTTTCCCTGACGGATAGCGAGAAATAATTTCTTTTACAATCTCCATTGCTTCAGGACTAAAAGCAATTTTTTCTCTTGTCTGCTTATTAAACTCTTGTGTTCCGTGTACTTGTGATCCCATCTTAATTTATTTTTTTAGGCATCTAATTCTCCCGCAATAACATTCATACTACTCATTGTGATAATTGCGTCAGACAACATTGTTCCTTTTATCATTTCAGGATAAGCTTGATAATAGATAAAACATGGTCTTCTAAAATGCAGCCTATATGGCGTTCTTCCTCCATCGCTTACCAGGTAGTATCCTAGTTCTCCGTTTGCGCCTTCAACACTATGATAAACTTCTCCAACCGGCACATCAGTTTCCCCCATTACAATTTTGAAATGATAAATAAGCGCCTCCATATTATTATAAACTTCTTCCTTAGGAGGTAAAAAGAAATTTGGCACATCCCCATGGAAGCCACCATCTTTAGGCATGTTTTTAATTGCTTGTTCGATAATGCTTAATGATTGCCACATTTCTTCCTGGCGAACCATGAATCTATCGTAAGTGTCACCACTGGTTCCAACAGGAACAATAAATTTAAAGTCTTCATAAGAAGAATATGGTGATGCAACTCTCACATCATAATCCACTCCGGCGGCGCGCAAATTTGGGCCGGTAAAACTATAATCCAAAGCCATTTCGGCAGAAATTGGACCACAATTAATGGTGCGATCCATGAATATTTTATTTCTTTCAAGTAAGTTCGAAAACTCTTTTAAGCCTTTTGGAAATTCCTTTACGAACTCATTGATGCGATTCCATGTGTCTTGACTCCACTCTCTTTCAAAACCTCCAATACGTCCGATGTTTGTAGTTAATCGTGCGCCACAAATGGATTCATAAATATCATAGATTTTTTCTCTCCACTGAAAAATATAAAGGAAACCCGTCATTGCTCCTGTATCAACACCGATAACCGAATTACAAATAATATGATCGGCAATACGCGCCAACTCCATCATAATAACACGCATGTATTCTACGCGCTTAGGGAGTTTTACATCCAATAATTTTTCAACTGTCATTTCCCAACCCATATTATTGATTGGTGAAGAACAATAATTTAATCGATCTGTTATTGGAGTAATTTGATTATACGGACGACGTTCTGCTAGCTTTTCAAATGCACGATGGATGTAACCAACTGTTGGCGTTGCTTCATGAATAATTTCACCATCCATTTTAAGAACGTTTTGAAAAATACCATGTGTAGCAGGATGTGTAGGTCCAAGATTCAGAATTGAATATTCCTTTTCCTCTACTTCAGGTGTTACTGCTTTATCTGCTTTCTTACTCATGAATACAATCAATTATTAATTAACGACCAAACATTTTATCTTCTTTATCATCTCTTGTTTGATCCTCCAATGGGTATTCCTTTCGTAAAGGAAAAATATCCATTTCATCAACATTTAAAATACGCTTCAAATTTGGGTGTCCGATGAATTTTATACCATAAAAATCATAGGTTTCTCTTTCCATCCAATTTGCACCTGGATACAAGTCCGTAAGAGAAGGGATTTCTGGCTTATTAATATCAAAAAACACTTTAATGCGTACTCTTTCATTGCTAACCATGTTATGCAAATGGTAGATAACTCCTAATTGTTTTTCATCCGCAGTTTGAAAACCGGTTAAATCAGTAAGAAAATGAAAGTTTAGTTTTTCGTCCTTTTTCAGAAAGGAAATAACATCGTGAATTTTATCCTTTGTAATTGTAAAAACAGGAAATTCATACAACAATTCCTTGCTAACAATAGCACCTGCGAATCTTTCTTCGATTGCCCCGGCAACTTTATTTAAAACAACCTCGCTCATTCTCTATTCCATTCCGTAACTGTTTAACAAACGCTTATATTCTGGCGAGTCTCTTCTTCTTAGAGACTCGTTTTTAGCTAATTCCTGTATTTTCAGAATGCCTTCTATGATTTGCTCTGGACGAGGTGGACAGCCGGGAACATAAACATCAACCGGGATAATTCTATCTATTCCTTGCAAAACCGAATATGTATCAAAAATCCCTCCTGAACTTGCGCATGCTCCAACCGACAACACCCATTTCGGTTCAGCCATTTGCTCATATACCTGACGTAAAGTCGGTCCCATTTTTTTTGCAATCGTTCCCATTACCATTAATAAATCGGCTTGTCTGGGAGAAAAACTCAAACGCTCTGCTCCAAAACGACCCAAATCATAATGGCTTGCCATGGTAGCCATAAATTCAATTCCACAACAAGAGGTAGCAAAAGGCAATGGCCATAAAGAGTTTGCTCTTGCCAACCCAATTACATCTTCCAGCTTACTTGCAAAGAAACCGGGACCTTCAATTCCTTGCGGACTTTTAGCCATCTCCAATTTCGTTCGCTTTACAACTTTATTTTTACTCATGTTAATTTTTCTATAGTTGACAATTAATTACAGATTTTGTTTAGTCTTCCCAGACCAAGGCTTTCTTGGAAATCATGTAATAAAAGCCAACTAATAACAATAAAATAAATGAAAACACTTCTACTACACCTATCATTCCTAACTCCCTGTAGTTAACAGCCCACGGATACATAAAGATGACTTCAATGTCAAATAATACAAATAAGATAGCGACTAGAAAATATTTAATGGAAAAAGGTAGTCTTGCATTCCCATGTGATTCAATACCACATTCAAATGTATCTAACTTAATTTTTGATTTACGCTTTGGGCCTAATAAATGTGAAGCTACCATTGTGGTAACAACAAATCCAAGAGCAACCAAAAACATTAATACAATAGGCAAATAATCTATTGGTGAAGAAAATGCGGTCATGATTTTACATGTTTAAATCCGACCGTAAGGTTAACGATTTTTATGCTAATCATCAAGCGAAAAGCGCTTTTTTAGCAGAAAAATATTTAGTTCTTCAAGACCTTAAATCTGCTTTCTTTATCCTCTGATATAACCTTCAAAATATAGGTGCCTGAGGGGTAATTTTCCAAATTAATATAAAGCGCTTTTTCTGATTCGTTCAAACTCTTTGTCAATAGTTGTTTTCCATTAATATCAAGGAGCTGAATCTGACCATTTTTGGAAGATAGCCACGGGCCACTCCTCTCAACAACTAAATAATTTACTACCGGTATTGGTCCAATTTTAATTCCATTTAACCAAGCAGCATTTTTCTCAAGTTCAGTTAGTGTAATGTACATGGCATTTGAAGACGAAGGGCAGCCATTGTCATACGCATATAGGGTGTGCCATCCATCTTGTGTTGGTGTATAAGAAACACTTGTTGCCCCTAATATTGGGCTACCGTTTAAGTACCATTGATAAGATTGCGCTGTAGTAGTTGTAGTTAAAAATGGTCCGCTTACAATAACAACCGGTTGCGCCGGCGCATTATTAACTGTAATGCTGGAATTCCCGGACAGCTTACATGCACCCAATGAAACGGTGTATCCATATACTGCAGATGTAGTTATTGATGGCACCACCAAGGTTAATCCATTGCTGCCATTGGACCATACACCTGTTGTTGCATTAGTTGTTAAAGTAAGAACCACATTGTTTCCTGCACAAACCGCCGTATTTGATGCTGCCACAGTTGGCATGTTCACAACCGAAATTGTACTAACATAAGGTGTACTGGTTCCGTTTGCATTTGCACTAATTAACGTTACTGTATATACACCGCTCGATGTATATGTAACACTTGGATTTTGAGCAGTTGACGAACTTGGATTTCCTCCTGAAAAAGTCCAATTCCAAGATGTAGGGCTATTTGCTGATAAATCATTAAACGTCATTGCCTGATTAATACATAATGAGGAAGCGCTGACACTGTAAAAAGCGCTTGGAGCGGCTGTTGGATTTGAATAAAGTGATGTTTCATATACAGATCTCCCATATGTAGCAGCTCTAAGCTTGCTTCCAGGATAGAAAATTTCCAATTCTGAAACTACCACATTAGGCATGCCGTTGCTAAAATTTATCCAGGAATTCATGCTTGCTTCCCTATAATAAACCCCAACATCTGTACCAACGTAGAGTTTATGAGGGGAGTTATTCTCATAAATAATGCAATTAGCAGGAATATTTGGCAATCCGGTCGAATAATTTGTCCAGGTGGTTCCGCCATCAATTGACATATACACTTTCGTTCCGGCTTGATAACCTGATAATGTAACCCAAACATTATCCGGGTTGGTATTATCGCAGGTAACATCCGTAATTTGAGCTGAACCGACAGGCAACCCAGAAGTAACATTTGACCAAACATTGCCCCCATTTGTAGAACGCCAAATACCTGTAGATGAAGTAACATAGATGTAGTTATTGTTATTCGGACAAACATATATTTCATCTAAAGTTGCCCCAATGTTGTTTCCTAAAGGCACCCATGAAGTTCCTTGATTTGTTGTTTTAAACACTCTTTGGTATCCACAATAATAAGTGTTAGCATTTATCGGATCTTGCACGATTGGCGCCAGCCAGGCTGCTGTTCCGGTTAATCCATTTACAATGTTCGTCCAATTTCCGCCCCCGTTGGTGCT
Organism: Bacteroidia bacterium; assembly: GCA_050186555.1. Taxonomy (GTDB): domain Bacteria; phylum Bacteroidota; class Bacteroidia; order B-17B0; family Aurantibacillaceae; genus Aurantibacillus. Next base: position 1,797 of record JBFWYJ010000184.1, on the reverse strand, counting down.
TCTTTGAAAGTCGCCATAAACATAAGAGGCAATAATTGTGTTATTTGTTCCCCAAGAAATAAAACAGTCCATTCCATCTCCACCATAAATTTCGTTCCAGTTTGAACCTGTCAGCAAATTAGTGCCATTATCTTGATGTCCTGTTACTATTCGATCTGAAAGATTTGCAGAGTTCCCCAGTTTATAAATTTGGGCAATATTCATATTCCCATTTATTTCTGTATAACTGCTTCCTCCATTGGTAGTTCTTGCTACGCCCCCATCTGTTCCAAGCAAAATTGTATTTCCGGTTACAAATAGGATTGAATGTAAATCGGCATGTACATAAGGTTTTCCTCCTCCACCATACCAATGTGTGTGTAAAGACCATGTAGTTCCGCCATTGGTTGAACGCCAGGTGTTAACACCACCTGCAATCAAGACATTCGCGTTGGTTGGCGAGGCGGCAACATCAATATCATACCATCCTTGTCCACCGCTTCCACTGCCATTTGTGCTCCAGTCAAAAATATTTGGTGTGCTGCTTTTTAACGTAAATGAATTCCCGGCATTGGTAGATTCATATAATCCGCCAAAACCATTATTCTGCGCACTTGCCAACACATACACACGATTATTATCAGCAGGCGTAACGGCCAATGCTAAACGATTTGAATTTGGAGATGCGGATAAATTAACTGATGTAAATGAACTTCCTCCATTTGTCGACTTTATAAATATGCTTGATCCTACAGCGTATATTGTATTAGGATCATTAGGCTTAAACTCCATGTCATATGAATATGATGTACTAATTTGATTCCATGTAGCGCCGGCATCAGTTGATTTATAAATGCCTACCGATGATGCTACATATAAATTATTTGGATTAACAGGATCTATTAACAATCGATAAATTCTACGCTTCATATCTGTTGTCCACAACAAGCCTGTTTGCGTAAATGTTGCACCACCATCCGTTGATTTTAAAACGCCTGTTGCATAAGTATCACCGGCATCTTTATCGCCTGTTGAAATATAAATTGTGTTTGAGTTAACAGGATGAATTGCAATATCGGAAACACCTAGAGATTCTAACGCGTCCGTTGAAGTTGAATAAGATGTGCCTCCATTCGTTGAAATCCATAATCCTCCGGCCGCTGTTCCAACATAGATAGTATTAGGATCTCCGGGTTTCGTTCTTACAACTTGCAGACGGCCGGCGCCGGATCCTGCAGGAGAACCAAAAGGCCCTAAAGGAATCCAATTGGCAACAGTTGCATTTGTTGAGGCGCTAGGTCCGGTTTTTTGCATTGAGTTTAATTCCTTATTAAACTGTTCTATAGCGTAACTTTTTGAAGCAAATTTCAAATTCCCCGAAGGATAAACACGTGGTTCTGCGAACCACTCCCAGCGCTTGAAAGCTTTATATCCATGGCCTCGCTCATATGGTTTATCTTTCCAATATTCATTAAAAGCATCGCGAATTTCATAGAAATTAGCATTAGTGTCATTCCATAATCTTACCCACTCTTGAGATAAAATCGTTTTAGATAAACTAAAAAGGCAAAGAAGGATTAATATTCTTTTCATAAAAATTACAAGGTTAATAAAGTTAGACTATTACAGAATAACAAACAATAGGGGAAATTGTTAATTTGGACTACTTTTTCATTAACTCTTCTATTTCTTCCGCTTCAATTGGGATGTTTTTCATCAAATTGATGGGCGCTTTCGAAGTAACCATTACATCATCCTCCAAGCGTATTCCCAATTTTTCTTCAGGAATGTAAATCCCCGGCTCAACAGTGAAAACCA
>JBFWYJ010000183.1:0-6666 GCA_050186555.1 Bacteroidia bacterium | reverse complement strand
TTACTGAAGAAGAAGTTGAACTGGCTGTAAAGAATAACTATTTGCCAATAACTTTAGGCAATGAAAGACTAAGAACAGAAACCGCCGGTTTATACACAGTTACTGCATTTGCCTTTGAGTTTAGTTAAGGATTTGGAATGTTAATTTAAATGAGTAAATTCGTTTACTAAGATGAGAACCACTTTTTTTTCGATATTATTTTTGTCTTTTGTTTTTTTTAGTTTTTTTAATTCGATTTGCGCGTTAAAAAATCTTGCAACTAAAGCTACCGTTATTTTGTATGAGGAAATTAGTGAAGAGGATGCAAGTAACGAGAAGGAGAGCGAAAATGAGAAAGAAAAAGAAAAAGAGGAGTCAGACGTTTTAGACTTTGTCTTCCTGATTAGGAATCAAATTACTTCAGCCGTTAGTCATTATTTTTATTGTAAGAACGTATCATTACCTAGTCCTTTATCTGTTCCGGAGATAGACCCACCAGAATTGAAATAATAAAATTTTAGTTTTTATTATTAATTCAATTTCAATTTTTTATGAGTAAAAGTTCAACCCCTTTGGATATGAAGGGTCGGTTAAAGTTATTTTTTACCGTTTTTGATAACAGATTTGAGGATCTTAAAAGAGATACATGGAAGAAAACGATTTATCGAGATTTTAGTGCAGGATTAATTGTTGCAATGACTGCAATACCTATGGCTATGGGATTTGCGATGGCAATGGGTTTAAGACCTGAGCAAGGAATTATTGCCGGAGCACTTGCTTGTATTATTGGAAGAACGTTTGGCGGCTCTAAGTACCAAGTTTATGGGCAAACCGCGGCGTTTATTCCTTTGATTGCAGCTTTAATGTACAAATACGGAGAGGCCAATGGCGGAACATTTGAGCACGCTCATGGCTTTTTAATATTTAATTCAATTATAGCAGGAGCTATTTTGATGATACTAGGCATTTTGGGGTTTGGGAAGTATGCCAAGTTAGTGCCTAATTCAATTATTGTAGGCTTCACGGTAGGAATAGCCGTTGCAATTGCTTTTACAAACATGGAAGATATACTCGGAATCGAGAGTTTTCAGGACATGTTAGGGCAGGATGAGGATATTAAAGGTGGATTTTTCCATAATATTTATTTGGCGTTTGGAAACCTTGATAAGATAAACATCTGGTCTTTAATTATTGGAATAATGACTTTTGGATTAACCAAGGGATTGCTTAGAATAAGTATTTTCATTCCTGCTCCATTATTGGCTATTGGCATATCAACAATTTTGTCAATGACTTTACTATCGGATAAAGGTCTGATTTTAGTGAAAGACTTATATGGAACAATTCCAAATGATTTTTTCGTATTTACCGGTCCATATATACCTGATATGACTCTTGGTGTATTTGTTGATATACTGTACTTTGTTTTTGCAATAGTATTTGTATCCGGCGTTGAAAGCGTCTTATGCTCAACCATGGCTGATAAATTAGCACAAAATAAGGGAACACCTTTTAATCCTGATAAGGAATTTTGGGGACAAGGTATGGTTCAAGCATTAACTCCTTTAATTAATGGATTTCCTTGCACAGGTGCATTGGCAAGAACAGCAACAAGTATCAAGGCTGGTGCTTTAACACCATTGGCAGGATATTTTAAGGGCTTTTTGAAGATTGCTTTGGCATTTTATGTTGCACCATTTCTAGAAAATGTACCAATGGCGTGTATTGGCGGAATATTATTGTGGGTTGCCAGCAATATGATAAAACCAAGTGAGATTAGAGAGGTTAAAGGTGAAGGTAAATTTGAGTATTTAATAATGATTTATACAGCAGTTATGGTACCTTTAACAGATTTTTTAACAGGAGTTTTATCGGCGATGATTATTTATTTTGTAATTAAAAAATTTATATTTAATAAAAAGAAAGCGTAGAGTATATGGAATCAAACCAAAGTTACAGACGCCTTATTGAAGGCAATAAGCAATTTTCAGAGTCTAAGAAATTGAAAGATGCAAAATATTTTAAGAATCTGGCAATCGGTCAAAAACCGGAATACTTATGGATTGGTTGTAGTGATAGTAGGGTGCCTGCAAATGAAATAACCAATACAGAAAGCGGACAAATATTTGTTCATCGAAACATAGCAAATGTAGTTGTTCATACAGATTTGAATTTAATGAGTGTTTTAGAGTACGCAGTTGATGTTTTAGGTGTTAGTCATGTTATTGTATGTGGTCACTACGGCTGTGGAGGTGTTTTGGCATCAATGAGCAACAAATCTTTCGGTATTGTGGATAAGTGGCTTTGTAATATCAAAGACGTTTATCATGAGCATAGAGAAGAATTGGACGCAATTGCTGATGTGGATAAACGTGGCGATAGATTAACAGAACTAAATATTATGGAACAGGTGAAGAATCTTGCAAAAACTAAGATTATACAGCGCGCCTGGCATAAGGGAAGGGACCTGCAGCTGCATGGTTGGGTTTACGGTATGAACAGTGGATTGATTACAGAGTTAAATTTAATAATGAATAATCAATGTGATATAGACCCGATTTACCGTTATAATTTTGATTAGTTAAAAATAAGCTTGATGCTATCAGAGCGAAACTTGGTTTTTAGCCAGGTTTCAATTTGACTTTGATCTTTTGTGGTTAATCTGTGTTCAGGTTTTATGTAAACAAATAAAATTGTGTCGTTTATAGAATCCTTTAAAACAATTGTCTTTTCCATAATGAAGTCACTAGGCTTTCCAAATAGAGAAGAAAATTCATCGAAGAATTCCTGCTTATTTTCAAAGAATTTCTCTGATTTGTTTTTAATATTTTGCAGCATCTCTATTTCAGCATTTTTCTTTTTGATTTCTTCCTCCTGACGAACAATAATATTTTCTATAATACCCTCTTTTAACTCTTGAACATTAACATCATTATTTTTGCTTCCAATCTGTTTGTTTTTAAGGAAGAATTTAGCGTCATGTAAACTATAGCCAAGTTTTTTCAAGTCTAATTCATGATTTATCGAATCCAGATTATCTGCACCCAGAATTAGAATGGAAACAGTGTTTTTTTCCGGAATTATTTCTTTATTTAGAATTGTAATGCCGCTTTGAACTATTTCCTTATTGATAAAATCCTCTGCACGCTGTTTAAATATTTCATTAGTAACAAATGAATAAGCTAAATAAATACTTGGCAAAATTGTAAGAATTGCAATTGTTACAACAAATCTTTTAACCTTGTTTTCTGTTTTGGAATCAACAAAGCTTACCGAATGAAATTTTAATGCTCTTACAACTATGAATGTTGCGATACTTATGAAAACACTATTAATAGTAAACAGATAAAAAGCGCCAAAGAAAAACTGCCATTGCGCAGTTGCAATCCCATAACCTGCTGTACATAAAGGCGGCATTAATGCAGTAGCAATTGCTACACCGGGAATTACGTTGTTGTAACTTTTTCTTGAACTAGCTACAATCCCTGCCAATCCGCCAAAGAACGCAATCAAAACGTCCCAAATAGTTGGAAAAGTTCTTGCGAGTAATTCCGATTGAGCACCATGTAATGGAGAAATTAAAAAGTAGATGGTAGATGTTGTAAGTCCTATTACGGATGAAATTAATAAGTTTTTTGCGGCAGCTTTTATCAATTCGAAGTCAAAAATAGCTGCGCCCAATCCAACACCCATTATTGGGCCCATTAAGGGTGAAATTAACATGGCGCCAATAATAACGGCAGTAGAGTTAACATTTAATCCGATAGATGCTATGAAAATTGCAAAGATTAATGTCCAAAGGTTAATACCTTTAAATTCTACACCTTTTCTAACATTTGTTATAACTTCCTCGTCGGTTGCTCTTCCGTCTTCGAGATTAAATCGGTATTTTAAAATTCTGATTATTTGAATGAAATAATTTTGCATAATGGTATTGAAAAGTAGGAATTAAATTGCAAACTTTTCACCGTCTTCCTCAAAAGTTATTTTATAAAAACCTTGAGATCTATCCTTCCAGGTTTGTACAGAGCCAAGCTCTCTATTTCTTCGAAGAAGATTCAAGTCCAAATCCTGATAAATCATCATTTCGGTATTTGCCGTAGCTTCAGTAGCAATTCCCTCTCTATGAAATTCAACATCAGAAGGGGTAAAAATAGCAGCTTGTGAAAAATGAATATCTAAGTTATCTACATCAGGAATATTTCCTACACATCCTGTTGCCACAACATAAACCTGATTTTCAATGGCACGTGCTTGCGCACAATATCTAACGCGCAAATAACCTCGTCTGTCATCTGTGTTAAAAGGAACAAAAATAATTTTGGCACCTTTACTTACTGCAATTCTTGCTAATTCCGGAAATTCAACATCGTAGCAAATAAGTATGGCAACTTTTCCTCTATCCGTATCAAATACTTTTACCCGATTGCCGCTTTGTACGCCCCACCATTTTCTTTCATGAGGGGTGATATGAATTTTGTATTGTTTCTCATATGTGCCATCTCTTCTAAATAAATAGGAGATATTATAGAGGTTTTCATTTTCCTCCGTAAAATGAGATCCGGCGATAATATTAATATTATATTTAATAGAAAGTTTTCTAAATAAACCTTCGTATTGTTTTGTAAAGCCTGTTAATTGTCGTATGGCTGCGCCGGGCTTTTTGTTTGGTAAAAATGACAATAATTGTAATGTTATCATTTCAGGGAAAACGACAAAATCACTTCTGTAATCGGAAGCTGTGTCAACAAAAAATTCACAATACTTCTCAAAATCTCTGAAAGATTTTATTTTACGCATTTCGTATTGCACAGCACTAATCCTAGCGTAATTAAAATCGCCTCTTGAATTGTCTTTTTTCGCATTGTAAGATAAATTCCGCCATTCAAGTAATGTTGCATAACCACATGATTCCTTATCTGTTGGCAAATAATCAGGTAATATTCTTCGAAGGGTAAAGCCATTTGATAATTGCGCAGTTAAAACGGGGTCGTAAACACTTTTGTCTGAAACTTTATTTACATACGTTTCAATTGCCATTCGTGAAGCATACTTATGGTAATTAGGGAGTCTGCCTCCAATAACAATTCTTTTTAAATTATATTTCTTTGTAAGGTCTTTTCTTTTATCATAAAGTCTTCTGGATAGTTTCATGTTTCGAAATTCGGGGTCTACCATAATTTCCATACCATATAACGTATCACCATAGTAATTATGATTAGTAATATTGCCACTATCAGTTAATTCATTCCACGAAGCGTATTCACTGTATTCGCTGAAATTTAAAATTAAGGATGAAGATGAGGCGATTATCCTGGTGCCATACACTATACATGATTGACCTTCAGGAAAATTTTTTAATAAATTACTAAATTGTGTTTCGCTCCAGGGCTTCATACCCGGAAAGCAGCGAAGCTGCAGTTGAGTTATGGCATTGTAGTCTTGCGGCTTAAAATTTCTTAGTTTTAGTTTTTTACCTAAAACGTTTTGTTTACTCATGTTCATAATAGACTATCCTTTGGTTACTTCCCTCTAAAATCCGGAGACTCTCAAATGTATTACGATGTCTCCAGACAAGCAACATCTTTTGTTCCCGGTAATAGAAAGATGTTAACATTCGATGACGTAAAATACGGCCACTACCTAATTTATCATTTTATCGTGTTTTAAAAGTTGATATTTGTCAATAATCAATAAAAAAGGGGCTATAAGCCCCTTTTCTCTCAAAACAACCATGACAATAAATGTTATTCACCACTGATATCTGCAGCAATTGAGTCTTTTATTTTTGCCTCAATTTCCTCAGCCAAATCAGGATTTTCAAGGAATAAACTTCTTACTGATTCTCTTCCTTGTCCTAATTTTGTGTCTTCATAACTAAACCACGATCCACTCTTTTTAATAACATTTTTCTCAACACCCATGTCGATAATCTCACCTACGCGGCTAATTCCTTCACCAAAGATGATGTCAAATTCCGCCTGACGGAATGGGGGCGCTACTTTATTCTTAATTACTTTAACTCTCACTCTGTTTCCTGCAACAACGTCACCCTCTTTTAATTGGCTAATTCTTCTGATGTCTAATCTGACAGAAGCATAAAACTTTAATGCATTTCCACCGGTAGTAGTTTCGGGATTACCAAACATGACCCCGATTTTTTCACGTAATTGATTGATAAAAATACAACAACATCCGGTTTTGTTTATAGTGGCAGTAAGTTTACGCAAAGCCTGACTCATTAATCTTGCCTGTAACCCCATTCTGCTATCGCCCATCTCACCTTCAATTTCTGCTTTAGGGGTTAATGCTGCTACAGAGTCAATAACAACTAAATCCACAGCGCCTGAACGAATCAAATTATCTGCTATTTCTAATGCTTGTTCACCGTTATCAGGTTGAGAGATTAATAAGTTTTGTGTATCCACCCCTAGTTTTTCGGCATAAAATCTGTCAAAAGCATGTTCTGCATCAATTATTGCAGCAATACCGCCTTTTTTCTGAACGTTGGCAATAGCATGAATAGCTAATGTTGTTTTACCGGATGATTCCGGACCATAAATTTCAACTACTCTTCCTTTTGGTAATCCTCCGATGCCTAAAGCTACATCTAGGCCTAACGATCCGGTAGAAATTGCTTCTAAATGTTCTACCTTATTATCGCCAAGCTTCATGATGGAGCCTTTG
>JBFWYJ010000182.1:0-6695 GCA_050186555.1 Bacteroidia bacterium | reverse complement strand
TATAGAGGTTGTTGTCTACAATGTTATAATCCGGACTCTTAGTATACTGTTCCTTTTGTACGATATCAACAGCTAAGCCATCAGAAGACTTCTTTAACAGGCGACGGAGCTCTCTGGAGTTATTGTACTCAAGATATATTTTTCCATCCGGTTCTATTTTTAAACCTTTATGAAGTATATCGTAATTTCTCCAACGTTCACAATTCTTACATTTTCTTGCTGCGTAATCATCGAGTTTTTTTGACTTCTTGTTGTAACGCAAGTTCATTTCCTTTCTATGATCTGCGCCATCATTTGTTATGTCGAAACCTCCAAAAACCGCACTTACAAAGGTCTTTTTTCCCTTTTCATCAACTGCGCAAACAATTCCAACAAGCGTATATTTAGGATTTTCTAATACTAGTTTAAATTTTGGGTTTGTTTCCCATTTCTCACAAATAACCTTACAAACATCGGCTGTTTTATAGGATTCTCGGCCTTTACTAATTGGTGCTTTCATGGTTACCTCCTCTCCTCTTCTTGTACAACCAACACTTTGTAAATTACTTTTTGTATCGTCCGGCTCAACTTTATTTTTACCGCTACCAGCCATTTTCTGTGCGCTAATGTCTGCTGCTTGATTCATCATATTATTGAATTCAAGGTAGTCTAAACCTTTCTCAGCGCGAAAACGATTCAACTCTCTTAAAATATGGTGAGGTAAAGAATCTAAATTAAAATTCTCATCGTTTACGGAAACTATCTTCCCTTTTTTCTGAGAGAATCCTGAGAATGCAACACAAACAAATAAAAAAAGAAAAGAAAGTCTTGATAAAAAGCCCATCATAAAGTCTTATTAATGAACGTCAATGTAAATTTTTTTTACAAAAAATCCATGTTTTTCTTATAAATAGTTTTTTAACAAATTAGAAATGGTATTTCTTATTATCCCTAGAAAATTCTGATTCATCTAAGGGTTGATTGTGAATCGTTTCCGGATACTCATAATTCTCAAACAGACCTTCATCATCATACAAACTAACAGAAACAGGCAGATAAGTTCGTGCATTAATAAATATTAGGGCCTTTTTACAATAAAGATTCGGAACAATTAAATGTTTACCTTCTTTCAGATATCCAAAATCATTTAATAAGTCATTTCTATAACGTAATAAATAATCATTTACAATAAGCTTGGAGGCAATTGAACTGGCCGTTTCTTTTTTACCAATTATGTAATCGACGTATAAAAATTTCGGGTTATAATATTCCAGAACATGACAGACTATATTGTGCTTTTTAAATCTGCCTTTATATGACATGTTTTTCAATCCATTTGGGTCTTTGGCAAATGTCATTGCAATAGATTTGCCAATGAAATCAAATCCTAGTGCATGTATTGTGTAATGTTGATTTTTCCGCATCATATTGCCGGTTGGGTCAAGACTGAACACCGGTAATTTTCCGTATTTGATTAATGCTTTGTTATCGTTCTTTCCCTCCCAGTATAAGATTTCCAACTTTTTTTCCTTATTGATAAAATATAAATTTCTTGGTTTTGTGATAAGCTTGATTTCTGATCTGGCCGTTGAGTAAGTTTTTCCTAATCTTTCAGTGGCAATAATTTTAAGTTGTAATGTTTTAACTGCATCAATTGAGTCATACATTGCATTTAATACCTTTGAAACTTCGGGATCAATTTCGGTTTTTGAACTTCTATTAGAAACTACAGCTAGACAGAGAAAAGCAATTATAGACAGGGAAATTTTCATTGACTTGAGCACAAAGATAGATGTTAGAATTTAGTTACCTTTGGATTTAAGGAATATTTATGAAGATTTTAGGTATAATCCCAGCAAGATATCAGTCCAGCAGATTTCCGGGCAAGCCATTAGTTGATATAAAGGGCAAATCAATGATACAAAGAGTAGTTGAACAGGCTCGTCTATCTAAGTTAAAGGATGACGTTTTTGTGGCAACTGATGATGACAGAATTATTAAACATTGCAAAGACTCAGGCATAAATGTTGTATTAACCTCCGATAAGCATCAAAGTGGCACAGACAGATGTTATGAAGCGTACGAAAATTTAAAACAAAAAGCGAATTATATCATCAATATTCAAGGTGACGAACCATTCTTAGATCCCAATCAAATAAATGAGCTTTTAGCACATTGCGATGGTAAAAACGAATTGCTAACTCAAATGATTCCTATTACATCACAAGAACATCTAACTGATTTTGGAGAAGTTAAAATAGTACTGAATGAAGCCAATGAAGCTATTTATTTTAGCAGAAGCCCAATACCATTCATAAAAGACAAACCTATTTCTGAGTGGATACATCATTTTCAATTTTACAGACACGTTGGTATGTATGTCTACAGAACAGATTGCTTGGAACAAATAAGCAAAATGAAACCCGGCAAACTTGAAATGGCTGAATCTCTAGAACAACTTCGTTGGCTTGAAAACGGTTTAAAAATAAAGTGTGTTGAAACAAAGTACGAGAGCCATTGCATTGACACACCTGAAGATTTGCAAAAAGTATTTAGAAATCTGAATTAAATTATTTTTTAGCATCTGCTAAAAACTGCGCTAATCCACTATCAGTTAAAGGATGCTTAAGCAATGCTGTGATGGCGCTTAACGGACAAGTTGCCACATCTGCGCCAATCTTTGCACATTCAATAATATGCATCGGATGCCTAACGCTTGCTGCTAAAATTTCTGTTTCGTAACCGAAATTATCATAGATAATTCTAATATCTTCAATTAACTGAAGGCCGTCAGTACTTACATCATCTAGCCTGCCGATAAAAGGCGAAACATAAGATGCGCCGGCTTTTGCTGCTAATAAAGCTTGACCTGCCGAGAATACTAAAGTACAATTGGTTCTGATTCCTTTGCTTGTAAAATGTTTAATAGCTTTTACACCATCCTTAATCATTGGGACTTTCACTACAATTTGTGGGTGTAATTTTGCAAGTGCCTCCCCTTCCTTAACTATTCCTTCATAATCTGTTGCGATAACTTCTGCACTAACATCCCCTGTAACAATATTGCATATATCAACGTAATGCTTTAGGATATTGTCTTGACCTTTTATGCCTTCTTTTGCCATTAATGAAGGATTAGTAGTTACACCATCCAAAACACCTAGGTCTTGTGCTTCTTTTATTTGATCCAGATTTGCAGTGTCGATAAAAAATTTCATAGCCTCTTAATTTGAGGCACTAAAATAGAAATACAGATAAAGACCACAAATGGAATTGTACAATTGTTTTAACTAAATATCAACGAATTAATATTTAATGAATTTTTTGACCGTGTTATTACTTTCTGCTTTAAAATAATAAACGCCACAAGCAAGTCCGGTAACAGAAACTTCTAATTCATTGCCGTTTTCAGAACCTGAAATAAGCATTTTACCTGTTGCATCAAAAATCTGATACCTTCCAATTCTTGCCTCACTACTAATTTTAACTACTGTATTTGTTACAGATGGAAAAAGGATGAAGTTATTCGAAGCAAGTGTTCTGTTTTTTAACTCAGTAGTTATTACATTTACATCCAGACTTTGAATCGATTTTGCATATGTACCAGCTATTAACCGATTTAAGGCTGGGTTCAAGGAAATATCCCAAACACTAATTGAAGGCATATTATTTCCAATTCTGTGCCATGAAACACCTCCATCATAAGTGCCATAAACGCCGATGTCAGTTGCGACAAACAAATTATTTTCATTACCCGGCATAATTAATACATCATTGATACCGGATTGCGGAAGGTTTCCGCTAATGTCAATCCATGTGGTACCGTTGTTTGTCGATTTGTGTATATGCGGAATATATTCATTGTATTTATAACCAGTATGCGTTACATACACATTTGAAATAACGTTAGGAGATGCATGAACTGAAGTAACATACCTATTAGGCAAGGTTCCTGTAATATTAGTCCAGTTGCCGCCATCATTTGTAGTAACCCAAACATTTGCGTCTGAGGTTCCAACATAAATAGTTTGTGCAGCTAACTCCGAATTATCAATTGCAGAAATATTATGAAACCTATCTCCTAAAATGTTCCCATCGGTTAAGTCGCCACTAATAGGTGTCCAGTTCTCAACAGGACCGTTAGAGTTTTTATATACACGATAAGTTCCTGTATATTGATTAAGCGGGTTTTGCTTGTTTAATACATAAGGCATGTCCCAATTTCTTCTGTCGTTGACATCGATATTGTTATCGTGATAATCCCAATTTGAGCCTCCGTCCACCGTAACATATAAACCACCGTTTTGTGTTTCTACGTAATATTCATTCGGATTAGTTGGATGAAAACGAGGTTGAAAACCATCACCTCCAAATTCTCTAATCCAATTATTAATAGAAGAAAGATTTCCATAAGTTGTACCATTATCTTGTGCACCTCCCCAATAATTATTTGGTTGATGAGGGTTGTACTCTACTCTATAGAACTGCGTGTTAGGAATATTATCTATATCGGTATAATTTGCTCCATCATCTGTTGTTAGATAAGTTCCACCATCAGTGCCAAGAAAATACTTACCGGGTGCTATGGTTGTAATCGCATGAATGTCTGCGTGCACGTCATACATCCACCAAGACGGCATGTTAATTGTCCAGTTAGCGCCACCATCATTTGTTTTATATAATTCAACACCTGCTATATAAACTTCATTATCATTATTAGTAGCACATTCTATTTTATTGAAATACCAACCAAATCCGCCATAATTACTTGCAATGCCATTGTTGCCCATATTAGAAAAACTGGCACCACCGTTGCTTGATTTGTAAACACCATACATGCTATAAGTTGTATCACTAACTGCCGCGTAGATAACATCCGGATTTTGCTTTCCAAGACAAATGGAATACTTATTCAATTTCATTGTAGGCAAACCACCTGACAGCGCATTCCAATTAGCACCGCCGTCAGTAGTTTTAAAAATCTTTACATCGGTTGAGTAGCGAATATTTACCGTAGCATTTCTAATGCACGTATAAGAACACGCATAAAGTATTGAAGGGTTGGTAGGATTTATTACCACATCATTAAATCCGGTTTGGTTATTCACAAACAAGACTTGATTCCATGAATTCCCACCATCGGAACTCTTATAAACTCCTCTGTTATTATCAGCAACAATTGGATTACCCATCGCCGAAACGAAAATTTCATTTGAGTTAGACGGATTAACAACAATCTCGCTAATAATCTTTGTATTAGCCAATCCTATATTAGTCCAGGTGTTGCCCCCATCCGTACTTTTAAACATACCGTTGCCGGTAAACACCGTAAATGGCACATCAGGATCTCCTGTTCCTGCATAAATTGTATTAGGATTATTTGGATCAAATGTAATTGCGCCGATATACAAGAAAGCTTCATTATCAAAGACAGGCATCCAGTTAGCTCCTCCATTAGTGGTTTTAAAAATTCCCGCTCCAGGTGTTCCAATAAATATAACATTGGTATTAGTTGGGTGAACGGCCAGACAAGTAATTCTTCCACCAATGTTATGAGGACCCTCAACCTGCCAAGTTCCTGCAGTTGCGGCCATCGACGTTTTTTGTTGTGAATTAGCTAAAAGCACATTTTCATAAGCTTTAATATCAAAAGTAAGCTCAGGATAAGAACGCATTTCTGCAAAGTGCTCATATGGTTTAGCAGGATTTTCTTCCCTTTTCTTTTCGTCTGTTCTTGAAAAATATACAATAGAAGCAGTTAATGACAATCCAAGAAGAAACAACAAAATAAGCCTTTTCATATTTCAATTTTTATTAAAGATACTTTAGTAATTTGAATATAAAAATGGCAGTAATTAAAAAAGCCATCCGGATTAGGGATGGCCTGGTCTTATTTAGTAGACGATTGCGCGTTTAACTTCTCTTTAATACGTGCAGATTTACCTGTTCGCGTTCTTAAGTAATACAACTTAGCACGACGAACAACACCTACTTTATTTACTTCAATTTTCTCAATGAAAGGAGAAGATAGAGGGAAAATACGCTCTACACCTATTCCATTACTCATTTTTCTAACTGTAAAAGTAGCAGTAGTTGGATGGTTTTTACGTTGAATTACAACGCCATTATACTGCTGAATACGTTCTTTGTCACCTTCCTTGATTTTATAAGAAACAGTAACAGTATCGCCTGCCTTAAAGTCTGGGCGATCCACCTTAGGGGTTAATTCGTTTTTAATTGAATCTAACAACAAACTCATAATTGTTATTTTTTAATTTTACTTGCATGCATACTTTACCTCGTGTAAACAGCGGCTTGTCAAGCGGGGTACAAAAATAGAAAATTATTAATAATCTGCAAAAAAAGGCAGGTTTTTGTTAATTTTGGCATTAATTGCCCGGGTGTTGGAACTGGTAGACAAGCACGTTTGAGGGGCGTGTGCCGTATGGCGTATGGGTTCAAGTCCCATTCCGGGTACCAAAGGGAAAATCTGAGATATTCTCAGGTTTTTTTATTTCCTCTACCTTGAGCAAATGGCTGATTTCATTGAGATTCACGTTGAAAATTGGGTTTAAACATTTGGTTCGACCACCTACTTTTTCCTTCGTAAAACCGCCCCAAAAAATGCCCTGAAGAAACAATTGCTTGTCTGCAACTTCAGCTACATTATACAAAGAAGTTAAATTGTTAAAGTGTGGCAGTATTTGCATGAATTG